>JBAMMJ010000078.1:5050-9319 GCA_039793825.1 Verrucomicrobiota bacterium
ATTTGGGTCAGATTTAGACCCAACCACGCAGGCAAAAATTGAACGTGGAAAACGAATAGTAGAAATCTTCAAACAACCACAATACAAACCGGTTCCGGTTGAACTGCAGGTTGCTATACTCTGGGCAGTCCAGAACGGATTCTTTGACGATGTCCCGGTAGAAAAAGTAAAAGATTGCCAGAACAAAATGACAGATTATCTTGTGACACGAAAATCGGCGTTGCTCAATAAAATTAGAGTTGACAAGGTTCTGGACGACGCCTCAGTGAACGAATTGAAATCGGCAATAACCGAGTTTAAGAATTTTTATAAATAATATGTTGCTATGCCGAGCACGCGAGATATACGCAGGCGAATAAAATCCATAAAAAACACGGCGCAGATAACCCGCGCTATGCAGATGGTTGCCGCAGCAAAGATGCGTAAGGCGCAACAGGCTGCGCTATCGGGAAGACCCTACGCAAATTTGATGAATCGGGTCATTTCGGAGGTGAGCGCCCATATCGGCGATTTTACGCACCCATTCCTCGTCCCCGGCAAAGGCGCAAAAAGATGCGTTATTCTCGTGAGCACAGATAAAGGTTTGTGCGGCGCGCTGAACACCAATTTGTTCAGGGAAGCTATAAAATTTGACCCACAAACCACCCTGTTTATTTCAGCCGGCAAAAAAGCCAGCCAGTTCCTGTCCAGAACAAAACGCCAACTAATTGCGGAGTTCCAATACAAAGACACCCCGCAATTTTCAGAAGCCCGCGCAATTTCGCGATTTGCCCAAAACCTCTTTCTTGAAGGAGAAGTTGAAAGAATTGATATCCTGTTCTCAAACTTTATTTCCACTCTAAATCAAAAACCGCAATTGATTGAATTTCTGCCAATCGGAAAAATTGAAGGCGTGTCATCGGATTTTGAAGGGGAAAAAATGGGGAAAAACCTTGAAAAATCCGAATTTGAATTTTTATTTGAACCCGGCGCCGAACAGGTTCTCAGCGCAATGTTGCCGCATTACCTGAATTTTAAAGTGTATCAGGTATTGCTTGAATCAAAAGCCAGCGAGCATAGCGCGCGGATGATTGCGATGAAAAATGCAACCGACAACGCAACCCAATTAATCAAAGAATTGACTCTGAAATATAATAAGATGCGGCAGGCTGCGATTACAAAGGAACTTCTGGAAATCAGCACTGCCCAGATGGCGATGGAATAAAAATAATAAACTGCGGATTTAAAAATGAATAAGGGAAAAATAGTGCAGGTGATAGGACCGGTAGTAGATGTGGAATTTAAAGAAAAACTGCCGGAGATATACAACGCGCTGGTCGTAAATTATAAAATCGGCGATAAAGATGTGTCGCTCACCCTTGAAGTCCAGCAACATCTTGGCGACAACTGGGTGCGCACCATAGCAATGTCAACCACTGAAGGGCTCAAACGAGGATACGAGGTGATTGACACCGGTAAACCGATTTCCGTGCCAGTCGGCGAGGCAGTTATGGGACGCGTTATGAATGTAATCGGCGAACCGGTGGATGAACACGGTCCGATAACCACTGATAAATATTATCCAATTCATCGCCCGCCTCCTTCACTACTTGAACAATCCACAACGCCTCAAATCCTGACCACCGGTATCAAAGTAATTGATTTAATATGCCCCTTCTTGAAAGGCGGAAAAGTCGGCGCCTTTGGAGGTGCAGGTGTCGGCAAGACAGTGGTTATAATGGAATTAATTAATAACATCGCAAAAATGCACGGCGGCGTCTCTGTGTTTGCCGGAGTCGGTGAAAGAACCCGCGAAGGCAACGACCTTTATCACGAAATGTCGGAAGCAAAAGTTATCAAACAGGACAATCTTGCGGAATCAAAAATCGCGCTCGTATTCGGTCAGATGAACGAACCCCCCGGCGCAAGATTAAGAGTTGCCCTCTCCGGGTTGGCGATTACAGAATATTTCAGAGACGAACGCAACCAGGATGTATTGCTATTTATTGACAACATATTCCGATTCTCTCAAGCCGGCTCTGAAGTCTCAGCCCTGCTGGGAAGAACGCCCAGCGCGGTCGGTTATCAACCAACCCTCGCCGCGGAAATGGGCGAATTGCAGGAACGCATCACCTCAACCAAAAAAGGTTCTATCACTTCATTTCAGGCAATTTATGTTCCTGCCGACGACATAACCGACCCTGCGCCAGCAACAACCTTTACACACCTTGACGCAACAATCGTGCTTGAACGCTCTATAGCCGAACTGGGAATATACCCTGCGGTTGACCCGCTTGCATCAACTTCAAGGGCGCTCACGCCGGAAATCGTCGGTCAGGAACATTACGAAGTCGCCCGCGGCGTCCAGCGCGTCCTCCAGAGATACAAAGACCTTCAAGACATAATCGCAATCCTCGGTATGGACGAGCTCTCTCCTGAAGATAAACTCACCGTCTACCGCGCCCGTAAAATCCAACGGTTTTTAAGCCAGCCTTTCTCGGTCGCAGAAGTCTTTACAGGACGCCCGGGCAAACAGGTGCCTGTCGCTGAAACTGTTAGAGGATTTAAAGAAATCCTTGAAGGAAAGCACGATGACGTGCCAGAAGCCAACTTCTATATGAAAGGCACAATTGATGAAATTTATGAATCTTAAGCAAAATTTTGCCGATTAAATAAAAATGGCTGGGAAAATAAAATTAGAGATTGTAACGCCAGAGGCTGTTATCTTTTCAGATGAAGTTGATATGGTTACTCTCCCTGGAATTGAAGGAGAGATGGGCGTATATCCGATGCACGTTCCGCTGATGACGCAAATTGTTCCCGGCGAACTCAAGTTCATTAAATCCGGCGAAGAAACCCTTATGGCAGTAGGCGAAGGTTTTGCCGAAATCACAGCCGATAAAGTTTCAATCCTCACCGATATGGCTATTCAGGCAAAAGATATTGATGAAGCGCAGGCTGAAGAAGCCAGACGCCGTGCCGAAGCCAGATTGCGCGAGAAAATCTCCGATGAAGAGGCAGCCGCTGCACAGGCGGCGATTGCCCGCTCAATTGTCCAACTCCAGATAAAACGAAAGGTCAGAAAATAGGGTTCTAAAAATCACAGGTTAAAAACAGGTCTATTTAAACGATGTTTTAGCGTCGGTCAATATTATTCAAAAAATCATTGTCCCGGAAACCAACCTAATTTTCTAAAACATTCGGACAATAAATGCAATGTTTGCTCTTCACTCTCATCTATTACCCCATCTTTGATAAAATCGCTCAATACAGAAGAAAATATAAAGGCATGCAAACTTTTTACTTCCTGTTCTGTTAATCCCAGTTCAATCTTTCTGCGCTTTAAATATTCAAGCTCGGAATTGGTAATCATTAAATCGGATAGAACATTTTTTAAATCCTCATAATATTCCATTCTTATTTCCTGGCGGGACTTAGTTTCTTTTGAACCAGGAGCAACCATTGATTTGTATTCCGAATTATATTTATTAAAACGAGATTTTGTTTTATTATTTTTAGGGAAATTGCAACCAAGCGGCGGTGCTAACGGAATATATCTGAAACTCTCAACGAATTTATATTTCTTCAGATTCGCTAAATCGGCAAATCTCTGAATTCGTTTTTGTCTCATATAATCTAAGTAACAAAACCAAAGCTTTGCTGAAATTATTGCGTCACATGCGCTAATATGAGCCCCTTCCGATTTTAACCCATAAAGCTTGCACGCTTCTGATAATGGCAATCTTTCTCCAATACCAAGCATTGGTCTCAGGTGCATCAAACAAAGATGCGGCGGGATGTAATTAACACCTAAACGTTGCAACTCAAAACAAATAAATTTTATATCAAAATAAATGTTATAGGAGGCTATGACCCGATTGTACAATAAATTAACGATTTCGCCTGAAACATCCTCAAACTTAGGAGCGTCAACCACGTCTTCATCGGTAATTCCGTGAACGTCAGTCGCTGTAACACGCCGTGATGGATTAATAAGAGTATCAAAGACTAGTTTAGGATTATCGTTCGGGTTAATATGAACGATTGATATCTCCACTATCCTATCAAAATTGGAATTCAAACCTGTTGTTTCAACGTCAATAACAGCGATAGGTGTTTCTTCAACATTCCAATTCAAAATCCCGGATTGCATACAATAGTAGAATAATGTTTTTTAACAAAAACAAATTCTAAATATCTTAAAACAAAACTGTTTCCACTATTATGATATACATATTTTCCATTAATGAAAAAATAAATTTTGTCATATCTGTCCAGAATAATTAATTG
>JBAMMJ010000079.1:0-4460 GCA_039793825.1 Verrucomicrobiota bacterium
GTAATTTCGCGATATATATCTTTTATGTATTTCTTTACATAATCTGAATTGAGATATTCTACCACTTCGTAATCGCTCATATCAAATTCTTTACTGAACAAATCATTTTTTTTCAATAGATGGTATATATCACCCATCCAGGGATAACATTTTTCATCTATGCACGCACCGACTCTTCCGTTCTCTCTAAATCCTAAACCGAGAACAATATGTTTGTTTCCAAAGTAACCACGAAAAGTTTTTAAATCAACCTTTTTAATCCAATAGCCAGTAAGATTTTCATAAACAATTTTGTTACATTTAAGATTTTTTCCATTTAATATAGGAAGATAATCTCTTTCGTTTGAAGGCCTTTCTGTTATTATACGCGCCGAATTTTTTATTTCAGGGGTGCGAGGAGAAATTCTAATTTCATATATATTACCTAACTTATAAGAACAAACCTGTTCCAATGTTTTAGTAAAATCGGTTTCAAAGGTTATTATTTCACCTTTCCAATTATAGTTAGATTTTACAGTCTTTAATTCATTATTCTGAAAATCTAAAAGTTCAACCCGAGATATAGTATTCTTAGATTTAATAAAGTTTAATACCAGCGCAGAGACATCAGCTTCTGGTTTAAATACTTCAGAACCCAGATATATTAATTTTACACCACCATTTTCAGACAGGAACGACCTTAATTTTTTAAATTCATCCAAGATCATAAATGTTGCTGGCACTATAAAAATTAGCTGACCTTCTTGTTTAAGTAATTTAATAGATTTTTCAATAAATGCTCCATATACATTGTATTTTCCGTACCAGGTTTTATATTGACTTTTATATTTTTCTTTTATTTTAGTGTCTATTTTTATTGTATAGTGATTGGAGGAACTTGGTATGCCATAAGGTGGATTGCCAATGATAATATCAAAAAGAATATTTGGCTCCTATAAAAGATAATCGTCATTGATTATTTTTATATTATCGCAGATATTTATTGTGGATAAATAGTTAATTACATCCCGATTAATCTCTACCCCAAAAAGATTAGCACTCTTGAATATTTCAGGCAAAGTTCTTTTTATCCCGAATAAGAACTGAGCCAATCCACAGGCAGGCTCAAGAATTTTAATATCGTTTTTATATTGGTATTTAGGAACATCAATCAAATTAACCATAAAATCAACGATCCGCTCAGGCGTGAAAAATATTCCATAGTCTTTCTTTATATCTTTAAGGTTGTTGTTTATCGTGGATTGATGAGTTTTATAGTCGGATAATGTAACTTTTCCAGAAAGAAGTGTCTTATGACGTTGATGATTTTCAAATCTCATAAATAATGTTATTATACAAAATCAATTAATCAGCATATTTTGGAACAAAATTATTCAACCATTAAAAATACGCAGACATTGATAAACAATCCTCCGGGATGGATTTGGTGTGATAACACCGTCACATCGGATTCAGTCTGCATCTTAAACATAAACCAAATTAACGCAAATTCTTAAGGTTTCTATTTGGTTAATAATTATAAAAAAATATTTTGTAGAGTCAACTTTATTAAAATGTAAAAAATCATTAAAATAGTGGATAACTTAATACAATCAAGATTATCAAAATGGATTTTTATAATAACAGGTGAAAATTGAGTAAAAAGCCATTCTCTGCGCTGGACAGATTAAACAATAAAATTAAAAAACAGTTCTCCTGTTCCTGCGGATAAATAGGTTAATCCACAGGATATTATGATTTTTGCGCAGTTAGTAAAAAGTTAATTAAGGACCTATCTCTGGATTCTTGCCGAGCCGCCTTTTGCGAAGGCTTGGACCTGTTCAAGGGTCGCCATCGTTGTATCGCCGGGGAATGTGGTAAGCAGCGCCCCGTGTGCCCAGCCCATCTTTACGGCTTCCATTTCATCCAGACCGCTCAGAAGTCCGTAGAAAAAGCCGGCGGCAAAACCGTCGCCGCCGCCCACGCGGTCATAGACGTCAAGCTCGCAGGTTGGAGCCTGATAGGTTTTTCCGTTTATCCATGCAATAGCGCTCCAGCTGTGCCGATTTGTGGAGTGGACTTCTCTTAATGTTGTTGCAACCACTTTGATATTTGGGAATTGCTTTACGGTCGTTTCAATCATCGCGATGAAAACTGTGGGATCAAGTTTTGATTTGCCCGAGACATCCGGTCCGGGTATACCGAGCCCTTTTTGCAAATCTTCTTCATTTCCTACAAGCACATCCACATAACTGACGATTTTTCTAAGAACTGATGTTGCCCTGTTAATGCCGCCGGATACCTTCCAGAGTTTTTCCCGATAATTGAGGTCAAACGAGGTTACGGCGCCTGCTGCTTTTGCCGCCTGCATCGCTTCAATAATAAGCTCTGCTGTCGTCTCCGAAAGCGCAGCAAATATGCCGCCGCTGTGGAACCAGCGCACGCCTTCGGAGAAAATTTCTTTCCAGTTGAAGTCGCCGGGTTTCAAATAAGAAGCTGCTTCGTTTGAACGATTATAGAAAACTACCGGTGCTCTGGCGCCGTAGCCGCGGTCGCTATAGACTGTAGCCATATTTGGTCCGCGCACGCCGTCGTGTTCAAAATATTTGTAATACGGTTTTACCCCCATAGCCTTCACCCGTTCGGCTATAAGGTCGCCGATCGGATATTTAACCATTGCAGTGGCAATGCCAGTCTTTAGCCTGAAACAGTCAGAAAGATTTGCCGCAACGTTGTATTCGCCGCCGCTAACGTGGATAAGACATTCGGTCGCCTTCCTGAACGGCACAATGCCGGGGTCTAACCGATGCACAAGCGCCCCCAGTGAAAGCAAATCTAATGAACCAGTGTCAAGAATGTTAAATCCATATTTATTCATAAGCTCTAATTTTTAAGTTATCGTATTTTCAAACCTGTTAATAGATTTTTCAGAAAAACCATATATAATAATGGAAATAATTTAACAAGAACAAATGTTTGCTGTCTTGATTAATTCTGCTTGCTAAACGTAATAACTGGTTTGATAAAGTAGGATAATTGCAGATAATGATTGTATCGGATGAGCAACTGGCGCAGGTTTTGCCGGTAATTGAGAAGTCGGATTGGGTGGCTCTGGATACCGAAGCCGACAGTTTTTATTCTTATCCGGAAAAACTTTGTTTAATCCAGTTGAGCATTCCGGGAAAGGATTTGCTTATTGACCCGTTTGAGAAGATCAACCTTGAACCTCTATTCCAGATTCTCCATTCTAAAAAATTGATATTGCACGGGGCTGATTACGATTTGCGGCTGCTTTATAAAAACTACAAATTTCTGCCAAAAAAGATTTTTGATACAATGTATGCGGCGCGGCTGCTCGGATATAAAGAGATTGGGCTCGGCGACCTTGTTAAACGACATATCGGGCTAACTCTTGACAAGCGACACCAACGTTCTAACTGGGCGGTGCGTCCGATTGATCCCAGAATGATTGATTATGCGATGAAAGACACCCGATTCTTGAAGCCGTTAGAATTTGCTTTATCCGAACAATTAAAGCAAACAAACCGATATGAATGGCTTCAGGAAGTGTGCGAACGGCTTATTTTGAAAATACAAAATAATAATTATGCCGACGATCCCGAGGCGTGGCGTATTGCCGGCTCGGCTTCGCTTTCGCCACTTTCTTTAAGCGTGTTGCGGGAGGTTTGGCATTGGCGCGAACAAACCGCAATCGCCGAAAATAAACCGCCGTTTTTTGTCCTGAATCATAAAAAATTAATAGATATTGCGCTCGCTGCAACAAATGGATTAAGTTTTAGAGAATTGATACCCAAAAATCTTGAGCACAAAATTGACGAGATTCAGGCGGCTGTTACGCGTGGATTGGAAACCCCGCCTGAAAGATTGCCGGCACCGCGAAAAACTGAAAATCCGCGCCTTAATCCAGAACAAAATGAGCGGCTTGTCAAAATACTCAAGGCAAGAAATCGGGTTGCCGAAAGGTTAAAAGTGGAGCGGTCTGTCCTCATAACCCAATCTGAGGCGGTTGAAATAGCAAGAAATCCACAACTGGCAAAGAGCATCCTGATGAAATGGCAATACAAAATACTCAAAACCGCAATAGAATGGTGATGGTTTGAAGCGCAATATCGGTTGAAACTCTGAATGGGAATTTAATATATTTAAATATGGTTGGTCTGTTTTTATGCAGGAATATTTGATCCAGAATAAACGCGATGGAAGCATATTAGTTCTGATACCGGGCGGGAAGTTTTATGCTGGAGGGATAGGCAGAAGCGAAGGAGGAGAAATATTTGAAGTTGAGCTGCCGCCGTTTTATCTCGGAATTCATCCTGTGACCAATGAGCAGTATCTACAATTTGTTGAAGACACCGGATATCATCCGCCAACCCGGACATCGTTCGGACTATCACCCTGGGACGGTAAAAACTTTAGCCCCGCTCTCTCGGAGCATCCGGTTGTATGCGTAAGTTGGTACG
>JBAMMJ010000079.1:4470-9242 GCA_039793825.1 Verrucomicrobiota bacterium
TGAATATTGCAAATGGGCTGGATTGCGATTGCCGACCGAGCTTGAATGGGAAAAGGGGGCACGCGGGCTTGACGGTCGCGATTATCCGTGGGGCAATGAATGGGATGAAAAGCGGTGTCGCAACCGCAAAACAAGGACCTACGAAGCCACAGCCTGGGTCTGGGAGTACCCGGAAGGTTGCAGCCCGTTCGGGTTGTATCAAATGTCGGGAAATGTATGGGAATGGTGCGCTGATAATTACGACACCGAAGCCTATATCAAATACAGAAAAGGCGAGTTTGAACCTCTTGAAGAAAGCGAGTTCAGACCGCTGCGCGGAGGATGCTGGTACAGCGAAAATCCCGTCAGTTTCAGGTGCGCCTTTAGATTTTTTGACAAACCAAATGTTTACGACGCCCGCTATGGGTTTAGAGTGGCTATGTCGGTTGAAACCAAAAGTGATTCAACAGGCAATCTTTCCCACTAAATAGCAGAATGAAACCTTTTCTAACAAACAAAAAGTTGCAAAGATACAGAAGCTGTTTGCAGACGCGCTTTCCTCTTATTAAATGGCTTATCTGCTGGCGTGTTTTGAAAATGCTTGAAAACTACCGCGAAGACCCGCGCGTTGTTTCCTTACTCATTGAGTTCCTGGACTCGGATTCAAGATTCGTCTCCAGACGCGCCGAGGAAATCCTTCTAAATCTAACTTCAAAAAACGCTATAGATACGCTCTGCGAATATGCCATTTTAAATCCTAAATCAAAAGCCGCACGGATTTGCTTGAAAAAGCATTATAAACCCTCAGACAACGAGCGGTTGTGCCTGTTTTTATTTGTCACAGGTCAGCTTGAGGACTATTTCAAGGAAGACCCGGACTTTGCAATACTTCGGATAATTTATGAGCATGCCGATCAGAACATTCGCGAACGGATAATGGACGTAGTCAGGGAGGGTGATATCCGTTGTCAGCCATTTGCCATAATGCCGCGCAAGTCTTTGGTTGAATGCACCGAACAGGAAATCAAACTCGCCCTTGAATCGTGCATCAGACACCAGGATTGGGACAGGCTTTTCACCGCTGCACTTGAATTGCCGTTAAAATACAGTCTCCCTGTATTTCTCCTGCTCAAAGACAAAAATTGGATACCAAAAAATCCTGACCACACTGCGCTATTTGAGAAAATAAAGTCGCACCTGAGCGATTTTCAATTTGATGAGTCCAAACAGGAGAAATGGACAAGCAAGACTTTTGAAATCTGGTTAAGCCAGGGAAGACGGCTGGAGTATCAACTCTTGAGCGAAGAGGTCTTACTCCGTAAACTGGATTCGGCAAAACCGACTGAAGGCGTAACAATAGTTGCCGCGCTTGCGCGCAAACAGGTTCGCAATGAACGAGTAATTGATAAGATAAGGAATCATCCTCACTGGCTAATCCGTCTGGCAGGTGTTTTGACAGGAATCACGAAAGATATTGTAATTGATAGATTCTACGAGGTTAACTGGTGGGTTAAAGAACTTGCCGGTATGCCGGGGGTTTTAGAATTCTGGCCCCAGCAGGCAACCCCGGAAGACCTCTCAAAACTAAACCTCGCCCCACAGTCGGCTTATGAAGGCGTTAACGGTAAAGTCCGCAGCATTTTACGCGATCTATTGCAATGGCGAATAACAACCGGGACATTCGCGGAAATGGTAATAGAAGCAACACCTACAAGCGCAGAATTTGTCAGAGTTGGCGAAGATTAATTTTTTTGGTCTAATTTCTTTTTGTAGTTAAATGAATAGAGCTGAAAAATAATCAACATTAACAATATAGCCTGTGATATATTTAATATACAAATCCGAAGAATAGCAATTTTACCATAAATAAAGGCAGGAAAGAACCTACGGAATAAATCACATATAGACACGACGGATGCGTCTTCCCCATTTTCCCGGTTTTGGCTCAAAATGACCCGTAAGTTTATGACCACACTTTATACAGCAGCCTTTCTCGTCTAATCCCCAATACCCGAGTTCATACCAATTTCGTTCAATTAAGAGGGAATTACAGTCAGGGCAGTAGGTAGATTGTCCTTCTATATCGTTAACGTTCCCGGTATAGACGTGGTGTAAACCGATAGATTTAGCCTGAATACGGGCTCTCTTTAACGTTATAGACGGCGTTGCAGGGACATCTAACAGCTTAAAATCAGGATGAAATGCGGTAAAATGTAACGGTGTATCAGGACCAAGATTCTCCAGAAACCATTTACTCAACTCTGTGATTTCTTCCTCTGAGTCATTATGTCCCGGTATAAGCAGGGTTGTAACTTCAAGCCAGACATTGGACTTTGTTTTAATCCATACGAGCGTATCAAGAATAGGTTTAAGCTCTGCATAACAGAGTTTTCTATAAAAGGTGTCGGTAAAAGCCTTTAAATCCACATTTGCTGCGTCTATGTATTCAAAAAACTCTTCTCTCGCCTGTGGATTTATATAGCCGGCGGTAACAGCTACGGTTTTTATTCCTTTTTTGCGCGCAATTTTTGCGCAATCAATGGCGTATTCGGCGAAAATGACCGGGTCGTTATAGGTGAAGGCGATACTTTTAGAGCCGCTTGAAATAGCGGCTTCTACGACCTGTTCCGGGGTTGCGTAAACTGTAAGTCGGTCAGCCATTTTTGCCTTTGAAATATCCCAATTCTGGCAGAACCGACACCCGAGGTTGCAGCCAGCTGTGCCGAATGACAGCACCGAGCTACCCGGATAGAAGTGATTCAACGGCTTCTTTTCAATCGGGTCTATGCAGAATCCGGAGGCGCGTCCGTAACTCGCCAGAACAATTCCGTCGTCGCGGGCTTCCCTGATAAAGCAGAAGCCGTGTTGACCGGGTTTAATTTTGCATTCCCGCGGGCAGAGGTCGCATTGAAATCTGCCGTCCGGCAGTTTATGCCACCATTTTGCTTTTGCAATGCCGGGTTCTAAAATATCACTTGGCGCAACCATAAGTATCTTCAGGTTTTAATGAATCAGGTTTTTATCAAATTTGATTGAATGTTTGCGATCAAAACGGATTTTGCATCTGGTTTCATATTTACCCTTTAATGCAGATCAGCGGTTTAAGACGCGCGACCTTTTTTGATATGCCTGCGGCTACTGCCGATTCCACGACTTCGCTTACATCTTTATAGGCGCCCGGGGCTTCCTCAGCTACACCGCGCATTGATGGACTTCTTATTAAGATTCCTTTTTTGGCGAGTTCATTTACCACCTGGCGGCCTTCCCAGTTTCTTGTCGCCTGAGCGCGGCTGATTGAACGACCTGCGCCGTGCACTGACGAGCCAAACGATTTTTCTTCGCTTTGTTTGGTGCCAACGAGGATATAGGAACAGGTTCCCATACTTCCACCAATTAAGACCGGTTGACCTACATCCCTGAATACAGCGGGCAGATCAGGATTCCCGGCGCCGTAGGCGCGCGTGGCTCCCTTTCTGTGGACGAATAGACGTTTTTTGACTCCGTTGACAGTGTGAACCTCTTCTTTACAGGTGTTATGAGAGACATCGTAAAGGAGGGCGAGTTTGACACCGTCTCCGAAGACTTCCCTGAATGCCTGACGGGTAAGGTGGGTTAAGACCTGACGGTTCGCAAGGGCGCAATTTATAGCCGCTCGCATAGCGCCGATATAACGGCGTCCGGTTGGCGAATTGATAGGGGCGCAGGCGAGTTCGCGGTCTGGGAGTTTTATGCCGTGTTTTTGGGCTTCAACCACCATTTGTTTTAAAAATTCGGTGTTAATCTGATGTCCAAGACCACGCGAGCCGCAATGGATACTTACCACTACATCGCCCTGCTTCAGTCCGAAGGCTTCGGCAACTTTTTCATCATATATTTCCACCACCTCCTGAACTTCAAGATAGTGGTTGCCTGAGCCAAGTGTGCCAACCTCGTCTTCCTGACGCTTCTTTGCCTGAGCTGAAACAGCCTCCGGGACCGCGCCTTTGACGCAACCGCCTTCTTCTATTCGCTCAAGGTCTTCCTTTTCTCCGTAGCCGCGTTCAACTGCCCACACAGCGCCGCGCTCAAGCATTGCGTCCATTTCGCTCGGGCTGAGGTGCAATTTTCCAGTGCTACCTACGCCAGCCGGTATTCTGCGGAAAAGGGTATCGGCGAGTTTTTCTTTTACTTTGATAACTTCTTCTACAGGAATCCCGGTCAAGATTGTTCTAACTCCGCAAGAGATATCAAAACCGACGCCGCCAGCCGAGACGACGCCGCCTTCGTCAGGATCAAACGCCGCTACACCACCGATTGGAAAGCCGTATCCCCAGTGTGCGTCGGGCATAGCGAACGCCGCGGATTGAATTCCCGGAAGCGACGCAACATTTGCCGCCTGCTCTAACACCTTATCGTCCATCTCTTCTAACAATTTTTCGCTTGCGAAAAAAATTGCCGGCACCCTCATCTCTCCTTTTGGTTCAAGCACCCATTCAAAATCCGATTTCTTTTCAAGTTTTTTGAGTTCCATAAGCATAATATAACATCAATTTGATTTGAGTGAATGGTTAAAAAGGGAGCAATTTAAAAAGACAAAACCAAGCCTACCTAAATCATTAGGATTCCGAGAAAAAAGGAACTTTTGGGTGAAATTAGATTTTTCAAAATTATTTAGTATTTGGCTGAACCGACTCCGAAGGCGTCATACAATGGCAACCACTCTGTTTCTTCTCTGTGTCTCTCTGTGTTCTCTGTGGTTTTTATTTTTCACCACAGAGGGCACAGAGGAACGGAGAGGAATCGTATTCACTCAA
>JBAMMJ010000080.1:0-9176 GCA_039793825.1 Verrucomicrobiota bacterium
AGGCGATTGACGAAGGAGTTAATTTCCTTGACAACTGCTGGGACTACCACAACGGCGGCAGCGAGGATGTTATGGGCGAGGCGCTCTCCAGCGGCGGCAGACGCGATAAAGTTTTTTTGATGACAAAGGTCTGCGCCCGCGATTATAGAGGCGCGCTTGCCCAACTTGAACAGAGCCTCAAAAGGTTGCGGACAGACCACATTGACCTGTGGCAATTTCACGGTATCAAATGGGAGGATGACCCCGAGCTGATCTTTGACCCGGATAACGGCGCGCTTAAAGCCGCGCTGGAAGCAAAAAAGGCTGGCAAAATCCGATTCATCGGATTTACCGGACACAAAGACCCAAAGTTTCACCTTGCGATGTTAAAAAAGCCATTCCAGTGGGACACGGTTCAAATGCCGCTAAACATTCTGGATGAACATTACGCAAGTTTTCGCCACAACGTGTTAACGGAGTGCGTTAAAAGAAACATTGGAGTCATCGCAATGAAATCTCTGGCGGCTCAAAACGGAATCATTGTTAGAAAACTCGGCATAAGCGCCGACCTTGCGCGGCGATACGCACTGTCGCTACCGATTAGCGTCCTTGTCTGCGGCATTCAATCCCGAGAAAACCTGCGTCAGGATATCGCGATAGCGCGCAACTTTAAACCGCTCTCAAAAACCGAATTAAAACTCCTCGCCGATAAAGCCGCCGAACCGGCAAAAGATGGCAAACTTGAGGCATACAAAGTCGGCAACTACGGCTGCGACTGGCATCACAATCAAAAACGGGGTTGATGAAAAATAAATCTGAACTGTTTAAAAATCATGATTATGGTTTTTAAGTTTAATTTCATCGTTTTACAAGGCATTAAGGGCGTTCCCAAATTGCCTCGTTTTTTCATTCATCATAATTCAGGTTTTTATAAATCCGATTTCCGATTCTGATTGCGCTCTGGCATTTTGGATTTAGCATAGTCTTTAAAAAATCCAGTTTTATGAAAAAGTGTGGATTAATATTTAATCTGGGTTGTATTTTGTTGGGTGTTTCAATCTATGTTGCAGAAACAGCCGAAAATCTGCTGAGTCACCCCCGAATTCTTTTCACAGAAAAAGATGTGGCTGAAATCAAAGCAAAAATAGCCACGCAAGGATGGGCTTCTAATTATTTCAAAAATTTAAAATCAAATGCCGATAATTGGTTGAAACGGGAGGTTGCGCTGCCGAACCGCGGCGGTCAATGGTATCACTATTATTCCTGCCCTGAACACGGTGCGCGGTTAAGAACCGAAAGCCCAACGCGTCACGTCTGTCCTGTGGACGGAAAGGTGTATAGCGGTTATCCTTACGACGATGTCGTAATAATGAGCGAACACAACGGTTACGCAAACGCGTTAAAAACACTCGGGATTGTATATCAACTTACAGGCGAGAGTAAATATTCCGATAAGGGACGCCAGATTTTGATGGCGTATGCCGAGAAATACAAGAGTTATCCGCTTCATACAATCCGCAATGAAGAAAAGATCGGCGGCGGAAAGGTCGGACCGCAAACCCTTGATGAATCGGTCTGGTTGATAACGATGATTGAAGGCGCCGATTGTATATGGAACAACCTCTCCGCCGAGGAGAAAAACAGAGTTATAGAGGGATTGATAAAACCGGCAATAGCCATCATACGCCAGCATAAAATGGGAATTCACAATATTCAGTGCTGGAAAAATTCAGCGGTTGGTTTAGCTGGTTTGTTAATTGACGATATGGAACTTGTCAAAGAAGCAATCAACGGCGAATCAGGTTATTTCAATCAGATGAAGAAAGGGGTTAAGACTGATGGCTTCTGGTATGAAGGGGCATGGGGATACCATTTCTACACAATATCGGCTGTTGTTCATTTGACAGAAGGCGCGTTCCACTGCGGAATAAACCTTTACGGAGAAGAATTGAAAAAAATGTTTGACGCGCCAATAACTATGGCGATGCCAGACCTTGAATTACCGGCGTTCAACGATTCTTACAGTGTGGAGCTTCCGAGCCAGTCATCGCTTTATGAAATCGCTCTGGCGCGGTATACAAACAACCTTTATAGGCTGGTGATTGAGTCGGCGGGAACAAGGGCAAACCTCAATGCCCTTTTGTATGGAGAAGAATTTCACGGCGCAAGACCTGTCTTTGCTATTTCATCAACAAACTTTCCAGCATCAGGTTACGCAATTCTTTCATCAGGACGCGGCGCGCAAGCCACCTGGCTTTGTATTGATTATGGACCGCATGGCGGCGGACACGGGCATCCGGATAAACTCGGTTTTGTCTTATACTCGCGTGGCGAAATATTGGCTATAGACCCCGGCACCGCAAATTATGGAGTTCCGATTCAGGCAAACTGGTATCGGACAACCATAGCGCACAACACACTCACGGTTAACGAAACCTCGCAACTCCCAGCCGAAGGCAAATGCCTTGCGTTTGTATCCGAGAAAGATTTCAGCGCCGCTCTGTGCTATGCCGGGCAAATCTACACAAATGTTTCATTTCATAGAATCGTTGCGTTGTATGGCAATGACCTCATTGTTGCGATTGACATCATTGAATCAAATACAACAAATGTGTATGATATTGCCTACCACCAGAGCGGAAAACTTCTTGCGGAGATTGGCAAGCCTGTTGAAAAGTTGTCGGATAAACCGGGTTATTCTCAACTCCGATCATTGCGTTCATTAACAACGGCAAATGGGATCGCACTGAACTTCAAAACACCAAAAGGGAACGATGTCGGCTGGATGATGGTGGCTGGCGAACCAACACAATATATAACAGGCAGCGGTATCGGCAAACACACAGAAGACCGCGTCCCAATAGTCATCGCAAGAAGAATTGCAACAGGGACAATCTTTGCGTGGGCGGTGACGATCGGCGCAGAAATAAAACCAGACCCGAATCTGCTTCAAATCTACCCAATGCCCAACGGCAAATTAGCAGCCGTTAAAATTAAATACGGCGGTAAAACGCGTCTTCTGGTAGCAAATCCTTATAATGAAAAATATTTCATCAACAACGTGAGCTATCAAAACAGGATTGCGGATTTTATTGTTGAGGAAAATAAGTATTCTCTGTTGCATTTCAAATAAGCGATGGAATGCGAAAACACTCTATTTTAACCCTGCCAAATCAATAGGATTAGATGTTTGAACCGAGTTTTAGCACTATGTTATATTTATAAAAACGTTATGTGATTGCAAATCGCGCATATTTTGTCTGTGAAAATATCATTAAAAACTATCTTACGGGAAATATCAGAAGAATCGCGAGGAAGGATATTTGCAACTATCTTCGGAGCGACATCGGCGGCGCTATTGGGATTTGGGATGTTGCATCCGTCCAATCCGCTTCTCATAGGGGAAAACCTTATACACGCCAGTTACGATTTGTTATTTCAGTTCAAAAAGCCGCTAAAACCCAGCGAAGTGGTGATGGTTTATATGGACGAGGAGTCGCATCGGGAGTTGAATCAGCCTTATGATATCGGCTGGGACAGGGCGGTGCACGCGCGGTTGTTGGACAAACTCACCGCCGATGGCGTAAAGGCTGTTGCATACGACATTGTTTTTAGCGGACCGCATCCCAAAAACCCTCAGGGCGATTATGAGTTTGCAAAGGCTATAAAACGGAACGGCAAAGTAGTTCTGGGCGCCGAGTTTATGATTGATTCCATCAGCGGCGGACCAACATTTAGCCGGGCTTACGATCCGCTCTTTGATGCCGCCGCCTGTCCCCTCGGGATTGTTCAGGTTTATGCCGACCAGGATTTTATGGTTCGCAGGCACCTCCATGTGCCACCCTCAACCGAAGAGATAGAACAATCAAGCCTGAGCTGGGAAACGGCGAAGATTGCCGGCGTCAGTCTTGCAACCAATCTCAATGAACGCTTCAAAGAACGTTGGATAAATTATTATGGACCACCTGAAACCATCCCCTGGGTCTCCTTCCACGCCGCTTTGAACGCCCCCCCGGGATTTTTCTCCAACAAAGTTGTGTTTATTGGCGCGTTTCTAAAAACCTATTATAGCGGTCAAAGAAAAGACGAATATATTACCCCTTACGCAGGAAAAGGGCGCTTCGCCCCGGGCGTGGACATTCAGGCAACTCAATTCCTGAACCTTTCCCGCGGTGACTGGCTCACAAGACCGTCAAAAAAACTGGAGAATGCTATGTTTATCATTTTTGGATTCGCGCTCGGAATTTATCTTATCCAATTGCGCCCATTTAGCGCGATCATCACAGGGGTTGTTATCTCGGCGGTTATAACGGCAATCACGGTATATCTGTTTCTTAATCATAGAATATGGTTCCCGTGGATTGTATTGGCTGCCATTCAGGTGCCGGTGGCTACGTTATGGTCGTGGGGCTACAATTCATTTAGACTTTACATCCAGAATCGCCTCCTTGAACAATCGCTCTCAGCCTACGTTTCGCCAGCCCGAGTAAAACAGTTGCTCAAACATCCTGATATATTGCACCCCGGAGCAGAAAAACAGGTATTAAGCATTCTCTTTAGCGATATTGAAAACTTTACCCATATCTCAGAAGGAATGGACTCCGACGAGCTTGCGCGGGTTATGAACGACTATTTTGAAAGCGCGGTCGCAAAGATTCATGAAACCGACGGCACAGTAATAAAATTTATTGGCGACGCCATTTTTGCCGTCTGGAACGCGCCGCTCCCACAACAGGACCACGCCATTCGCGCCGCAAGGGCTGGTATATTGCTTTCACAAGCAGTTGACATTTTTATAAAGTCAGGACGCGGTCCAAGACTCCGCACTCGTATCGGACTTCATACCGGGGTTGCAAATGTCGGAAACTTCGGCAGCGAAAAGCGATTTGATTATACCGCAATAGGCGAAAACATAAATCTTGCCTCCCGTATGGAAGGGCTAAATAAACATCTTGGCACAACAGTCCTTGCAACAGGCGACCTTCGCAACGCGACAAACGCCCACTTCGTCTGGCGCTATCTCGGACGGTTTAAATTGAAAGGTTTTGAAAAAAACGTGGAAGTGTATGAACTGCTGGGAGAAAATGGTAAGGTAAATATCTCAACCGACTGGATTCAAAAATTTGAAGCCGCAGTTAAAAATTTTCAGTCCGCAAAATTTCAACAGGCAAAATCCGATTTCAATTCAGTCCTGAAAATTGTTCCCTCCGATCCGCCGTCATTGTTTTATCTTAAAGAAATTGAAGACCTGCAAAAACAAACCCTACCTGCCAGCTGGAGCGGGGAGATTGAGATCAAAGAAAAGTAATCAGGGCATAATTGAAATAATTTGAAATTATAACCCGCGCTTAATATCATCATTGCAAAATTAAATAAATGAATGGGACTTTTGAAAAATATTTGAAGCATTTGCCGACTATCGTTGCGGTTCTTGCCGCATTTGCATTTGGAATATGGATAGGGACAAACAGAAAACCGCAATTAACAATGCGCGAACCCGGGGCAGACAGACCGCCGGGAACAGAAAACAACCTCAACGCAAAAGAGCCGCTTAAATCGGTTGAATTGATAAAAGGCAAGGGCGTCCCGGCAAATATTCAGGGCGAATGGAGTATGTTCAGGGGAAACAATCGCGACAACATCTCAAAAAACCATTCAAAACTCATCCGCGACTGGGGCAATAGTAGTCCAAAACGTTTATGGCAGATTGAAGTCGGCGAAGGTTATGCCGGTCCTGTTGTTAAAAATGGACGCGTTTACCTGATGGATTATGACCGCGAACACAAGAAGGATGCGTTGCGGTGTCTTTCTCTTGAGAACGGCGAAGAAATCTGGCGACTCACTTACCCTGTTGTCATAAAACGGAATCACGGTTTAACAAGAACGGTGCCGGCGCTCAGCGATAAATATGTTGTTGCAATGGGACCAAAATGCCACGTGGTCTGCGCAGACTTAACAACTGGCGAATTTAAATGGGGAATTGATCTGGTAAAAGAATATGGAACGACTGTCCCTCAATGGTATGCCGGTCAGTGTCCACTCGTTGAAGACAACAAGGTAATACTTGCCCCAGGCGGCAAAGACGCCTTGTTGATGGCTATTGAATTAGATACCGGCAAAGTAATATGGAAAACCCCAAATCCAAACAGGTGGCAGATGACCCATTCATCAATTGTTCCAATGGAATTTATGGGGAAACGAATGTATGTCTATTGCGCAAGCCTCGGAGTTGTCGGTGTCTCAGCCGATGATGGCTCAATACTGTGGGAAACATCGGATTGGAAGATCAGTATCGCCACAGTCCCATCTCCACTGCCAATCGGCGAGGGCAAAATATTTTTGACAGGCGGTTACGGCGCAGGCAGCCTTATGATTCAACTTAAAGAACAAAACGGAAAAATTGTTATCCAGAAACTTTTTAAACTTGAGCCAACGGTCTTCGGAGCCACGCAGCATACTCCTATTCTATACAATAACCATATCTATGGTGTGCGAGCCGATGGACAGTTCGCCTGTCTAACAACCGATGGCAAGGTTGTCTGGACAAGCAGTCCTAAAAATCTATTCGGCCTCGGACCGTTCCTTCTTGCAGACGACCTTTTTTTCGTCCTTGCCGACACCGGCAAACTCTCTCTTATCTCCGCCGATCCAAACGAGTTTAAATTGATTTCTCAGGCAAAAGTATTGGATGGACACGAGGCTTGGGCGCCTATGGCGCTTGTTGGAGACAGGTTGTTGCTCAGAGACTACACTACGCTTGTGTGTCTGCAGGTTGGCGAGCCTTGATTTGTTTTAGCACTTTCTCAACCGCCTCCTGAACAGCAGCCAGCTGAAACGGCTTCGGCAGATGAAGATTGCCAGTTGAGTTTAAAAAGTCTTGTGTCTCTTTGTTTATCGTATCCCCTGTAAGAAAAATAACCCGCTCCGCATATTTCGGTTTTTGAACTTTCAATCGTTCGTAAAATTGTTTCCCGTCCATTCCAGGCATACGAATATCGGAGAGGATTACGTCAAAATCTTTCTGCTCCAATATCGCGAGCGCCTCTATGGCTGAATTACACTTGAAAGGCGTATATCCAATAAGTTGAAGTATCTCAGCGATCATATCTTCTACCGCAGGTTCATCGTCAACTACAAGCACACTTGCCGGATAACTTGCCGGTTTGAGTTCCGGAGCCGTTTGTTCCGAAACGGTGCCTTGAGAAACCTCAGGCGCAACAACCGGTATCTCAAAAACAAAACAGGCGCCGCCTTCAGACGGCCGTCTATGATAAATCTTGCCCTTGTGTTCTGCTATTATGCTATGCGCAATGGAAAGCCCAAGTCCGGTGCCGGCACCCACCTCTTTGGTAGTAAAAAATGGTTCGAAAATCCGCTCTTCAAGATGTGGAGGCACGCCGAGTCCATTATCCTGAACCTCCACTCTTATCATATTATCCACAAGGCTTGTCCTCAAATTCAACCGATGCGGAGGCGGACATTTCTCCATCGCCTGCAAGGCATTATTAACAAGAATAACAACCACCTGCTTTATCTGTTCTGGGTCTGCAAGAGTAATCGGCAGGGCAGGCAATAAATCGTATTTCACCTCAACCTTTGCAATCTTTGTGGTA
This sequence comes from Verrucomicrobiota bacterium, assembly GCA_039793825.1. Classification (GTDB taxonomy): domain Bacteria; phylum Verrucomicrobiota; class Verrucomicrobiia; order Limisphaerales; family JAKPVM01; genus JAKPVM01. Next base: position 7,593 of record JBAMMJ010000080.1, read on the forward strand.
AATTTGCGCAAATCCATAACATCTTTGATAATCTCATTTATGTTTATTGGATCGCGTTTCAACGCCCTTTTTTGCGCAAAGGTCAAAAAGTTTTTTACCAGATTTATAGCCCGATCGCTTTCTTTTGCGACCTTTTCAAGATCGGCGCGGGTTTGCGGACTTAAATCGTGGCTCTTTAATATTACCTCTAAATATCCTTTGACGACCGAAAGCGGATTGTTGAGCTCGTGTGCCACGCCAGAAATCATCTGACCAAGCGCCGCAAGTTTTTCCGCCTGTCTCAATTGTTGCTCAAGCCGAGCGCGTTCGGTGAGTTCCCTGATGAAAAATTGATAGGCATTTTTCTCCCCAAATCTCACAGCAGAACAATCAACCTCTACAGCCACAATACCGCCGCTTTTCTGTTTTAGATAAAGTGGCCTTTGACTGCATAGATATTTGACCCATTCATCCCCAGATTTTAATAATGACGACTGCTGTTCATCAACATAACAAAACTCATTTAAAAAATACTTCCTTGCATCCTCAACTGATTGAACATCCAAAATTTTTTCTGCGGCTTTGTTTAAATCAATAATTTCTAAATTCTCAACATCGGTTATTATTATCGCTTCGGCGGCTTGTTCAAACAAAATCCGATACCGTTCTTCAGTAGCTTTAATTGATTTTTTGAGAAAATTGGTTTCATCCTGCTTCTCAAATACCTGAGTTAGTATCCTGCTTCTTATAGTTCTGCCTTCTTCAAGGACAAGAACAATCATTGAAACTGCTATGAAAAGCTGAACAACAGCAGAAATAATATAACTTACGCTATGCACATCATTAATCCGCTGCATTATTGGATAAAGTATGTTGGAAATTCCCCACAGAAAAAATCCAAAAGCAAGCAAACCGGCTCCTATGTATGGATGGTGTCGCCGATATGCAAAAAAACACCAACTGATACGGAGACTTGCAATACAGATCAATGAATATATCGGTATCCTCACCTGCCAATAATCATCAAGAAAATATGCGCCTACAAAACTCCAGACAAATAGAAATAAAATAAACAGCCCTACCAGCCGTTGATTTAGATGATGTCCCAAAAAACGCGCGCTTCCCCAGAAGAATAAAGAGGCTGTGGCACTAACACACCAGAGCCTCAACATAAGCAAAAGATTGTTCTCTCCCCTGTCCTGAATATAATAGCTCAATACAAGCCATATTGAATAGAACAACCAGCCTGTAGCCCAGATGGTAAAATAACGGCGACGTGTGTAATAATTAAGGTAAAAAAATATCCCGATCAACACCCACACGCTGAAAAACGAAACCAGCAATGCCACCTTTAACGATTGGGGCGGTAGCACAAATATAAAATTGCTGATCGCGTTCATTAAATTTAAATTATTAACATTTCATCGCAAATACAAGAAGAACTATTTGATCAGGTTCGGTGCCTGAATAATCAACAGTGCAAAAATATTTCGTTTCTTCGGCTGATATTTTCTCATATCTGTCCAAAATAATTAATTGATATTTTTGTAATGCGGTTATATGGAGTGCGGTGTTAAGTGAGCAAATGCGAACGCAACACCGCTT
>JBAMMJ010000081.1:0-9027 GCA_039793825.1 Verrucomicrobiota bacterium
GGCGCGAAAGAATCTGCGGAAACTACTCAGCCTCGCCACTCTGCGCCGAAGGCAGAATCTATTTCTTTAGCGAGGAAGGCAAAACAACAGTTATTGAAGCAACAAATAAATTTAACATCCTCGCAGTAAATCAACTTGATAGCGGATTTATGGCATCCCCAGCAGTTACAGGCAAAGCCCTTATTTTAAGAACAAAAACACACCTGTATAGAATTGAAGAAAATTAAACCCCGAACACTTTGCATTCACTAATTCCGCTAATTAGCCTGATTTTATTTTTTCCCATAAATCAACCTCTGGCAACCTGCCAACCTTTACGGCAGCCCGATGTAGTGCCGGGTCAATAGCGCTGTTAGGAAGATTTTTTTCATCCACCGAACGTCCATTAAACAGAGCAACCCATCCTTTGCCATCCCCCAATATGGCAGCAAAGGCATAGGTACCGGGCAAACTCCCATTATGCCACAGATTCGGTTTCCCAGCCAGACCATTCGGCCTAACAAACCAACCCAATCCATAATAGACCTCCACTCTCTCATCTATTGATAAATAGGAGGGTCTTTCTATAACCTTCTTAAGCGTTGAGGACCTGAACAATCTCGTTTTACCATCCCCGCCATCTGAAAACGCAAGACAGAAACGCGCGTATTCTATTGAGGAGGCAACCCAACCCCCATGCGAATCCATCCGTTCCAATTGAAACGAACCGTAAGGATTTGCATTCTCTCCAATCTCCCCCATCAACGGATTATTAAACCTCGTATAAAACACAGATTCATCTGACTCTCTTCTTTCAAAATCCGTAAAACCTAAACGCATCTTTTTAATCCCCAACGGGGCAAGGACGTTCGCTCTAATGTAATCTTCATACCTCCTGCCGCTTGCCGCTTCAATTATTCTTCCTAAAACGCAATAGCCAAAATTTGAATAGGCATAACGAGTTCCGGGATCAAAATCCAGCGGCTTTTGAAGCATATATTCAACAACATCAGGTGGCGAAACCCTCACGTCCGAGCGATTTAAACCAGACGCGATTGTTTTTCCCGACAAAAACATCGGATCACCGCTCAGCCCCGAATCCCAACCGCCACTATGCTGCAGCAGATGTCTAACACTTATCTTGCGCCATCTTTTATCAACTATTTTTTTGTCAACGTCCGCTATCACCTTTTTTAGAAATTCAACAGCCGGCTCATCCAGATCAATCTTTGATTGTTCATATAGTTTTAGAATCCCCGCTGCCGTTATCGGCTTTGAAAGGCTTGCGATTCTAAAAAGGGTTGTCGGAACAGTTCTTATCTTTTTATCAACATCCGAAAAACCGTAACCGTTTGCATAGACTAATCTGCCATTGTTAAAAACAGCAAGGCTTGATCCGGGTATACGACGTTTCTGGATAAAATCTAGAATCTCATCGTCAAACGGTTTCATCGGATTTAATGTCTCATCAGAAAAGAGTCGTGTTGGGCAAAATGCCGTTGAAAGGCAAACCGATGTCCCTTTTATTAAAAATATGCGTCTGCAACATTTCACATTGTTACCAAAATTTTAAATACAACCGCTGAATTGATTTTGAAAAGCCTGCAAAAAGTGACAAGTTCTTTTTAAAGTTAATTTAGAACTTTAAAACTGAAATCAGGGTTTGAGTATCAGCCATACCGTAATAAAACCTCATTCAATATAGTCTCACACCCCTGCGCGACCAGCGCCAACACGTCGTGGCTTTTCATAAAAAAACTCTTCTGTGAATCCAATTAAACTCAGGAGTGCGGCATATCTTTTCAATAATCTGAAAAACTTTTACAATTAATTGGAAATTTTTAGACCTTTGGTCTATTATATAATAAACACGGGGAGCTACCCTGCGCGGATAAGTTTGCGCGCAAAGGCTGAGAGGGCGACGCGGGGGCGCCGCCGACCCGATGAACCTGATCCGGGTAATGCCGGCGTAGGGAACATAAAGCGCTTTCCTGCGGACGGTTAATCAATCAGGTTCAAAACATAACATTATGTCCTGGTTAATATTATATGAAACCAAGTAATGAAAAGCCGTCAATAGCGCTAAACGGTCAGGAAAATCCATCAATAAGACGCGTATACGTTTATGGAAAATTGCATCCTGATGTTCGCGTGCCGTTGCGTGAAATCCAACTTCAACCTACGCGACTTTCAAATGGCAAATTAGAAGAAAATGAACCTGTTCGGATTTACGATTGCACTGGAGCGTGGGGAGACCCCGAATTTCAAGGTTCCTTGCTTGAAGGCTTGCCAAAATTGAGGCAAAAATGGATATTGAATCGCGCCGATGTTGAAGAATACGACGGCATCTGTAAAGGGCGTCCTGTAAATACCCGTCCTCTGCGCGCAAAACCCGGTAGACGCGTTACCCAGATGCACTATGCGCGCAAAGGGATTATCACACCAGAGATGGAGTTTGTGGCTATCCGCGAAACTTTGGGACTGGCTGAAAAGTTAAAAGAAATCTCAAAAACCAGAGGAAATATACCGCGAAATTCGCTCTGGTTTCGGCATCAGGGCAAGGCGTTCGGCGCTGAACTTCCTGAAGAAATAACGCCAGAGTTTGTTATGCGAGAGGTTGCAGCCGGCAGGGCAATAATCCCGGCAAACATAAACCACCCGGAAGCAGAACCGATGATAATCGGAAGGAAATTCCTTGTTAAAATAAACGCGAACATTGGCAACTCTGCGGTGGTTTCAAGCGTGGACGATGAGGTTGAAAAAATGCTCTGGGCAATAAAATGGGGGGCGGATACCGTTATGGATTTGTCTACCGGCAACAATATTCGCGAAATCCGCGAATGGATTCTGCGCAACTCGCCTGTACCGGTCGGCACAGTTCCAATTTATGAAGCCGTAGAAAAGGTCGGCGGTCGCCCAGAAGAACTGAGCTGGGAAATCTTCAGAGACACCCTGATTGAACAATGCGAACAAGGGGTGGACTACTTCACAATTCACGCCGGCGTGCTGTTGCGCTTCATACCATTAACCGCAAACCGCGTCACGGGAATCGTTTCCCGCGGCGGCAGTATTATGGCTAAGTGGTGCCTCGCTCATCATCAGGAGAATTTCCTTTACACACACTGGGACGAAATATGCGAGATTTTGTCGGCTTACGACGTCGCAGTAAGTATCGGCGACGGTTTGCGCCCGGGGTCTATTGCAGACGCAAACGACGAGGCGCAATTTGCCGAGCTAAAAGTTCAAGGCGAATTGACTCTGCGCGCCTGGGAACACGACGTTCAGGTTATGAATGAAGGTCCCGGACACGTCCCGATGCAACTTATTTATGAGAATATGTCAAACCAGCTTGAATGGTGCAATGAAGCCCCGTTTTACACCCTCGGTCCGCTAACCACCGATATCGCCCCCGGCTACGACCATATTACAAGCGCCATCGGCGCCGCTATGATCGGTTGGTTCGGAGCCGCTATGCTCTGCTACGTTACACCAAAAGAACACCTCGGATTGCCGGATAAAAAAGATGTCCGCGACGGCGTTGTCGCATATAAAATCGCCGCTCACGCAGCAGACCTCGCCAAAGGACACCCCGCGGCTCAATACCGCGACAATGCGCTCTCAAAAGCCAGATTTGAATTCAGATGGCAAGACCAGTTCAACCTCTCACTTGACCCCGAAACGGCGCGCAGCTTCCACGACGCCACCTTGCCCCAGGAATCCGCAAAACTCGCCCACTTCTGCTCAATGTGCGGACCGCACTTCTGCAGTATGAAGATTACCGAAGAAGTTAGAAAATTTGCAGAGGCGTCGGGCGTGTCTGAAAAAGAAGCCATTCAAAAAGGTATGGAAGAAAAAAGTAAAGAATTTATCAACAAAGGGGCAGAAATTTATACAAAGGTCTAACGCCATTGAATCTAACGCCTGAATTTCAAGAATAGATTAAAGTTAAAATCATTCTCTGGCGTGCGGGCAATTTCAATTTGTGTGGATTTGAATGCGCTACTACCGTATTTACCATTTTATTAAAGGCAGCGCCGCAATCCCTGCTTGCGCGCAAGTAGATTCGCAAATCATATTTCAAAATGTGCCGCATAAACCGCGTCGCTACTCAAATTTAGATTTACTCACAAAAGTTTCGCGTAATAGAGTTTAATTATTCAAAAACAAATTGTTAACTTTGTTGCAATTGCCATTACAACGATTAATATGAAATTATGTCTAAAGTGGCAGAAATATTGCGTCAGGCGCGCGAGGCAAACGGTCTGACGATTAATCAGGTTGCGGAAATTACAAAAATCCGCGCCGACCATCTGCAAGCGATTGAACGCGGAAATTTTGAAATCTTTGACGCACCGATCTACGCGCGCGGATTTGTCCGTAGTTATGCTATGCTCCTGAAATTAGATGTTCCACAGGTAATGTCTGAACTTGAAAAAGAGTTAAATCAAATTGCCAAATTCAAAGAATCCGCATCGCTTACCGGAGAACCTAAAGGATTCGTTGACTGGCTAATGTTTCAGCTCTCAAAGATTAACTGGAGCATTGTTGCGCCGGTAATAGGACTTATATTGATTATTTTTATCCTGACTCAAGTCTATCGCGCCTGGCACAGGTATAGTTCGCGGGACATTTTTTCAGAAATAAACACATCCGCGTATGAACCAAACCAGGAACGTTACGAACTCTACCTTCCCATCCCAACCAATTCCCCTCAATAACGCCCTGTTCAGGAGCTCAGCCGCGCAACCTTTTACCATTCCAAACGCTGCGTTCAGGTTGCAAAGTGGTTCTACAGAAGACCGATTATTTTGCCGCTGCCTGGGGACTTTGGGCGGAGGGCGAGACTGTGGCTGCCTCCGCCGTTTGAACTGAGGTAGGTTTTTCAACCAGTGTATAGAGAAATTCGCCCAGCGCCTTTATTTCCTCTTCAGTTCCAACAAGCGGTGGCATATAGCTGCGATACGGCGAGTCGTCTTTGTATTCGTGCAGCACTTTTAATATATTCATTATTCCCTGTTTATCCCGTCCGGCTAATAGTCGTTTCATAGACCTGTAGCCATCAGTCGTATGGCACGCCATACATTGACCACGAAACATCATTTGCCCCTTTGTCAACTCTGAGACCGAGTTAGAACCGCCCGGCAACCACTTATTGTCTTTGAGATAACCGGTTTCGTTATATTCTTTTACTCTGGAAATCCGAACACCATTTGAATACATATAGTTGCCTATAACATACGGCTTGCGGAGCATCTCGCGCGCGTACTCGCCCGAAGCGGTTGCAAAAAGGGCAAGAACTATAATTATCACCGAATTTGAAAACTTAAACGTTGCCGGCGATCTCCAGCCGAGAAAATAAACCACACCTGCGATTATTACCGAGCTTGAAACAAGCACAACAACCGTGCGGGTCAATTGCGTAAATATACCCTGACCTATTGAAGCCATACCCAGTTGAAGCAGATGACGCTGAGATTCCGGCACCTGCCACAGATACCAGAGGAAAAAGAACGGTATCGCCACAAAAGCGGCAAAAACCCATTTTGAACTCCATCGGACAACTTCGGCTTTGAGCGGAGACCCCTCGTCAATTCTGCTTGCGGTTACTAAAGCCCAGACCCCGGCAAGAGCGGCGCATACCGCCATTCTCAAAAAGAGACTCGGCAAAAACGTGGGATTAAAAAAGGCTTGAAAGAATTTCGTAGGTTCGTTGCCGCTGCCTGCAACTGAAAGCCACGAATTTCCAGGTGTAAGCATAAAGGTCAAAATGCCGTTTATAATGAACAGAGTAAAGAACGACGCAACAGCGTAAAGCCAGCCGACTTTGAGGTGCAATTCATCCGATATCCGATTCCACGAATAGTAATAAACGGCAATTGTTGTAAGTTCAACAAGAAAGAAAACCCATTCGGTTGCCCAGGCAAAGACAAAATTGTGAATCAACGCGCTGGTCGCTTCAGGATGAGCAAGCCCGATTGAAAACCAGATACCAACACCACTCACAGCGCCAAAGACGCCTGTTAGTATGAGAAAGAATTTAGAATGGCGACGCAATACCTCCAACCAGTCGCGTCTTCCTTCGCGAAGCGCCTTTTGTTCAGCAAGCGGAAGATAAAACCCGCCGCCAACGGCAAAATGCGAGATCATAACATGGAATATGGCGATTATTCCAATCACCCATCCACTTCCAATATGCGGTACTTCCCAGACTGGATAGTTCATAAAATTCCTATCTTATTTTAAAGCCAGATAACCCCAGATCGTTGTGACAATCAAAATCCCAAGTGTAAAAAGACCAAACCAGGTGGCGCGGCGCGCCCGTTTCCCGGAGGCGCTGCTGTTGTCGTAAAACGGTATTAGCGTCCATAAAACAAGCCCTGCGGTAAAAATAACAATGCCGAGCAACTCGCCGGTTATCCCAGGAAACCATTTTCCGAGAGCCTTTAAAACCTGAAACGAACTCATAAAATACCATTCCGGGTGAATCCCTGCCGGGGCTGGTTTTAATGGGTCTGCCGGTTGTCCCAGCTCCCACGGAAACATTGCAGCCAGTAGTATCAGTACATTCAACGCCACAAGCCACATCGCAAGGTCGCGCATAAAAAAATTCGGGAAAAATGGAACAGACTTTCGTAGTTCAGGCGGCTTTGCCTCTTCAGCCGGCGGGAGCGCGTTGCCGTGTTTCTGAATTAAATAAAGATGCAACCCGAGCACTGCTAAAAACACCGCAGGCAAAACAACAACGTGAAGCGCAAAAAACCGTTGCACTGTATATTCATTCACCTCAAGTCCGCCCCGAATAAGCGATGCAATGCTCGTCCCAATAGAGGATAACCATTGAGCCTTTATACCTATTGCGCCAACAATCCCGGCAATAAGGCCGCCAAGCGCGTCAATCGGAGCAGCCGGAATTTCCAGCCCAACCTTTGTAGCAAAGAAGGCAAGCTCATCCATTGGCAGCAAATACCCGCTGAAACCAAATATCATTGACAGCGACAACAACACAAGCCCGCTCAGCCAGCCAATCTCGCGCGGCCTTCGGTATGCCTTCATAAAATATACCGAAAACATATGCACAAAAACAGCAAGTAACATTAAATTGGCAGCCCACGAGTGAATTGAGCGAATAAGCCAGCCGAACTGGATTTCATAAGTTATCTGGCGGACCGATTCGTATGCCTCAGCGCCCGGACGATAATAAATCAAAAGCAACGCGCCGGTAAACGCCTGAATGATAAAAAATAGCAGCGATATCCCGCCCCAGTAATACCAGAAAGTATGTTTGTGTTCCGGAACGGTCTTCTTCTTCGCAAGCTCAACAATTTCGGAAATACCAATCCGCTCGTCGCACCAGCTATAAATTTGTTTCGCTATGGTTTTCATCTGCATATCTATTTACGCTCTTGAGACAATCACGCCTGAATCGGTAACCTGTACCCTGTATTGTTTGAGCGGTCGCGGCGGCGGACCTGCTATATTTTTACCAGTTATCGGGTCATATATCCCGCCGTGACACTCGCAAAAAATCCGATTGTTCTGTTCCTCATATTTTACAGTGCACCCAAGGTGCGTGCATACGGCGTCAAGCGCAATCCAGCTGCCATCTTTATGATGTATCAACCAGGCTGGACGGGCTCCGAATTTAAAAATCATTCCAGCGCCCGGAGCAAGTTTGTGGGCGTCTTTAAGAAGTATTTCTTTCACAGCGGCTTCTTTGGTAGCCTTTTCCACCGGGCTCGCCAGATATCTGTATATTGGATACCCAAGCATCGCAGCGTAGCAAACGCCAGCGGCGCCAATAGCGATTCGCGCAAAAGCCCGGCGAGACACCTGCTCACTTGCCGCCGTAGCGGCAGCCTGTCCAAGTTTTTCAGTTTTTGCCTGTTCGCTCATTTTCTAATGGTATAAATTAATTTAACTTAACTTTTTTTCAACTAACGTCCTGACTCTGTTTTTTTGACCTGCGGTTTTGCCTTCGCCATTACGTTGATTAGCCATCCCACAACAATTAGCCCCAACACAAATGAACCCAGAAATATTCCAACAACATACCAGTTTGTAACAACGGTGCGGTGCATAACATTAAACCCTTTTTCAATAAGTGTGATATCGCGAATCCCGTCCCTGCAAATTACCGCACTAAGCATTGCCACAACAATAAGGATAAGCCCCACAAAAAGACCAGGCATCGTGGCTGACTTGCCAAAACCACGCCAGATGCTAAAGATTAATATCCCAAGCATAGACCCAAGCCAGAAAATGCCTGCCGTCTTATAAAGAATGTTGGAGCTCAACCCATTAAACACCGATTGTGGTTGCGCGTTTACAACCCAGATTGCAATCGGCACATTTATCAAAACCCCAACAGTCGCAATTCTCCCGCCCAGTCTTGAAAGATATCCAGAGCACCGCTCATCCACGTCTCTTGACGAAGCAAGCCAGACCATCCATAAACCTCCGCTGACAAGCCCCCCTGTGATCATAAACAGCCAGCGCGGTAGCAATGTTGAATCGTGTGGCGGCAAACAAAAGCCGTGCGGCGAAGCCGAATACACCTGATTCCAGACCTCCGGCTTTAACATAAGCGTCATTACGGTTGAATAAATCTTTGCTATTGAGATAACAAGAATCCAGGCAACAAGCCCCTTCCACCACGATATCTTTTCACGTTCAAAATCGCCGGCATATCTGTAAATATGCCAGTAGCCTCCCATCAAAAGAAAAATTACCGCAATCCAGAATACCCCGATAAGAACGCTGCTCGTATAAAACGCACGACCATATAAAACCTGAAGAAAGAGCAACGGCGGCACTCCGAGATTGATAACGTAGGTCATAACCACAGGCAACCTTAACGCAAGCATTTTTGCGGCTTCTTTTCTAAATACAAATTTTGAATCCTCTTTTGAGCCGCGCGCCAGAAAACCAAGCACTGTGGCAATTAAAAGCCCACCAAGCATCACCTGCACAGCTATAAAGTGAAGCGCTAAAGTCAAATTGTGAAGGATTTTAAAAAGTTCAACCGGCGCAGGCAGTGATATCGGATCA
>JBAMMJ010000082.1:0-1113 GCA_039793825.1 Verrucomicrobiota bacterium
TATCTTGGTTGCGTTTATTGGTGGTGGCGATACCCTGTCCTATGCCTATGTTGATGAATACAATCGATGGGTGAGAATTGCGAGTACCGGTGCGGCACAAAATTCAGGAGCGGCACTTGCTGTTCGTAAATATCCAGATTCTTATAAAGGGACTCCATGGGCAATATTCGGGTTCAATTCTGATGACAGACTTTATTGCTATGACTGGGGTTGCTGGTTACCATGGTGAGGCCAGGTTCCTGAGCCACTTGGTTTCGGTGCTTCACTTGCGTCCGGGAAATTTGAGTTCCATCCAGTTGGGCATTACATTTACCTGATTGTTGGCGAAGACCCGAGAAATGGTACCCCGAGAAAGTCTTTCTGGCGCAAGCTCCTACCGGTTTACGAACAGTCAAGTAACCGGTTGTCCGGTTCTATGCTATCAAATTGTGTCATAATGAAATCGCTGCAATCGGTCGGGTGTGATGGAAAGGTTGTGTATTCTCTTGACCGGTCAGCCAGAATCAAGGTTGCGGTCTATGATGCCATAGGTAGAAGGATATCGTCACCGTATTCCGGTATTCAGCCTGCGGGACGGTATATTTTTAGATGGCATCCCGAAACGGCTGGGACTTATTTCGTCCTCCTTGACATCAATAATGAGCGGTATAAATTAAAATGTGTTGTCAGATAGCAAGTGCAGAGGAATGCGGCGGGGTTAGTTAAAAGAACCCCGCCGCTAAAAAGGGGAATTGATGAGGTGGTTACTAATGGTTTTATGTTTAATAATACCCATAACTGCTTGGGCACAGGTGCTTGAGATAGACACCGTTTTGACATTTCCCGAGTATCTACTGCATGGATACTTCATTTCCGAACTGAACAAATTATACATTCATAGTTCATATAAACTCTATGCAATTGACTGTTCAACATACCGGAGTAGAGAAATTCCGGTTTTGTGGAATGGGGGCACAATTTCATTCGGTTATAACCCAGGCCGAAATGTAATTTATGTAACCAGCGATGTTGGGCCGGATAGTATCCTGGTGATTGATGTCATCCGGGACACGGTGCTTAAATCGTTTTCCTCGCATAGAAGCAAGGGGCTTTGTTATGCCGGCAGTTATAACC
>JBAMMJ010000083.1:0-8873 GCA_039793825.1 Verrucomicrobiota bacterium
GATTAATCGGATTATTATTGGGTTCTGGTAATTATTTAGAAAACAAATATGCTCTTTATCTACTGTTAACTTTATTAATCATATCAATAATGTTAGTATTGATTCATTTTAAAAATATTAAGAATATTGCGATAATAATGATCACATTGAATGGTATGAATTTATTTTCTGAAGATATATCCACGATAAGAAAATCTGATAAGGACGAACAATGTATAGTAATATCAGGTTTTGTAACCTTTAATTCATGGGATAAAAATGGAAAACTATATGTTAGTAATGATTGGTATTGTTTTGAAGTATATAAATCTTTTGAAGCGTATTGTATCAAAACAACTTTTCCTTCAGGTTCAACATCGCAATCTATTTATAAGGATGGACTGCAATACCACTTGATTACACCTAAAAATACAAATAAGATAATTATGGACGCAGGGTATATATTTCCCTCAAATATCGCATGGCCTACTGTATGGCATTTAGTTCCCTGGTGGATATATGTTTTAACAAAGGATTATAATTGTTATGCATTTGGTACAAATATACCACATAAAGATCTACCAGCCCCGTTTCAACCACCAACGTCTCCTTTTGCCTTTATATATAAGGCAGAAATTGATTGGTCATTATTAGCTCCAAATTATATTAATGAAGTGTTATTTTACTATGATAAAAATAGATTATTAAAATGTAAAAATTCCCCTTTTTTATCGCTAAGAATTCCTGATAATATTGATGACTTTATTGAATCTATTTCTAATGTATTTAATTCACGTTCAAATCATTTTATAGCGGGAAAGTGTAAAGTAAATGTATGGACAAATACCGAACATGGCCACATACCATTGGAATGGGAGATAATTCAATATTGTAGTATATTTGATAGAATATATAAAAACGAAAATAACAAACAAATAACAATAGCTAATAATACAAGAATAGTTGGTAAATATCATGGAATAGCTACAAATATATCATTATCCTCGTTTCCTGAATTCCCAATACCCTTAAAACGTAGAACTACTATTCTTGACTTTCGTTGTAGAAATATTAATCATAAAATTGATCATAAAAGATATAATCAACTAACGTATTGGCCAATTGATGAAGAAGCAAACAAAGAAAAAGCAGTTGTAATCAAAGTTAAATCTCAGAAAGTTGACAACATATATCGTGTATTAATACTATCGTTAATGCTGATATTAGGCGTTGTTTTTTATAAACTATGGAAATACAGTAGAAATTATGTAAATAAAAATGGAGGTGAGTATGAAAAAAAATAATATCGTATACACAATAATATGCATAATAATGATAAGCATGAACGCGTATACTGCTTATTATTACCAATACAGATGTAATTATTTTACAGATTATATAAGATATAATAATTGTGGTTCACCAAGAGATAACTGTCCGGGAACATGTGTTTTTGTTAATGTGCTAGATGAAGGGGGACAATGTGTAGAGGGAAACATATTTCAAATATGCATTACAACAGAGCTATACTACATACCTATTCAAATTGAAGAAAGAGAATGTCAAGTTGTCGTTGGCGCATATATTCCCGATAGGTGTTGTGAAGCAGATACAGTAAGAAGGGTTATCGAGTATTATGATGAGGGATTTTTATGTAATTGCAATTAATATGAACTTCGATTAACCATATATGTAAATATAAACTAATATTATACACAATAAAAAATATTATAAATTATAGAATAAAACATAAAATAAAAATATATAGTGAAACAAATAAAGCCTTTAGTCGGCTTGATCTTATATTTTTACTTTTATCAGTTTCATTTATTATAATTTTGGCAATTACTATTTATTCTAATTCTCATATTAACACAGAAGAACAAAAATGTTCAATGAACATTAGACGGATATTAATTGGAATAGAAAACTATAAGGAATTATATTGGGAATACCCAGCTTCCGCAAGTTATTTAAGACCATTAACGAATGACTGGATTTACTGGCAATCAACGAGAAGGTTAGAGAACTCCCCTGCTGTTGCTTTAATAAATAGAAGCGATCTTGTCTGCCCGCTTGATAACGGCAGTCGTCATCGTCAATATCCTTTTAGTTATACGATGAATATGACATTTAGCGGGGTAAAGTATCTGAATTATTATATAGAGCCGCAGATGATTATCATTCTTGAAGAAGAGAACCCGGATGATGGCGAATTTGATCCCTCTGCGTCAAATATATATGCTTTACGACACCGTCACAGGGTATTAGTAGGTCGCGCCGATGGGGCGATTGAGGCGCTAACCGCGCATCAGACGAGGCAGAGGATGAAAAGTCAACCTGTTCCATTTAAACCCGAGCAGCGTTTAAGATAAATAAGATGCTTTTATTAAAGAAAATAATGACTCAATTTCCGTTGAATGAATTTATAAAGTTCTGCATAGTTGGTTCTACTGGTGTAATAGTGGATATGGGGTTTATCTGGCTGCTTGCTGATCCGCGGATGTTAGGGTTAAATGTTAGTATTTCAAAAGGTATTGCGGCAGAGATAGCATTAATCAGCAACTTCTTTTTAAACAACTTCTGGACATTTAAAAAAAGGCGTGAAGAGATTGAAGGCGTAAAAATAATATTCAAGAGGCTAATTAGATTCAACGCGATTTGTGGCATAGGAATACTACTTGGGATACTATTAATCAATCTGTTTTATAAAACATTAGGTCTAAACCTTTATCTGTCTAATCTTCTTGCAATTGGGATTGTAACGGCATGGAACTTTGGATTAAATATTAAATATAATTGGATAAAAGATGATAAGAACAAACGACCATAGCTTTAATATAACCGATATACTAAACAGCGATAAATCAAAGATTATATTATTTATCATTATTTATAAATTATTCTTCTTCTGCCTTGCATTTATATCCTGTCACTATGGAAAATTAATTATTGAGCCTGGCGTAATAAACATACATATTGAAAAACTATCTAATATCTCTGCGACGGAAGCGCCATTTTGTGCCCTTGATGCGAAGAATTATTTATCAATTGTTGAATCAGGATATAAACCCGATGATGGAATATGCGCGTTTTATCCTCTGTTTCCTGGTTTAATCTGGCTATTTTCCAAAATAACAGGAATCCGTCATTTTATAGTCGGGATGATACTATCGAATATCTTTTCTCTTATTGCTTTTTATCAATTTTATATGTTTGTTTATGAGAATTACGGTAAAAACGCAGCCAGATGGGCTTTAGCATTATTACTGATTTTCCCCGCATCGATATTTTTCCAACTAATTTACACGGAAAGTATGTTTTTACTATTTGTAGTTTTGTTTTTCCGATTTCTCTTTAAAGGCAAATTGGTTTTTGCGGCGCTGATGGCATTCTTTATGCCTATGACACGGGCGGTAGGTATATTTATAATAGTTCCATTATTTATCTGGCTATGGAACGAGCGGCGACCACTTCGCGATTATCTTGCGCTTGGATATCCGCTGCTTGGTTACGCATTTTATTTTTGTATAATGGCATATTACACAGGAAATCCATTTGAAGGTTTTGTTGCCCAGAATAACTATCCTAACCAGCCTTCTATAAATAATATATTAAATCTTAATAAATTCATAATAAACATTTTCAATGTTACCTCTTTCCATAGTTCATTAAATTCTGCATTGGACAGGTTTCATTTTATCATATTCATTCAGGCGTTAATACTTGTCTGGATGCTTGATAAAAGACTTTTTGCATATTCAGTATTAGTCGGTGTTATACCTGCGATGTCGCATTTTTTCTGGTCATATCCACGAATGATGATGATGGCGTTTCCGATCTTTATAGCATTAGCGGTAATGCTTGATAAGCTGGAGCTGCGATGGGTTCGCTGGTATATAGCGGTAATAATGGGGGCATTAAACCTTTACTTCATCTTGCTTCACTTCAATTACCGCTGGACAAGTTAGTTCGCTAAATAAAACAAACAACATAATTTGTCGGAATAGATATCTTAATATACTACTCAAATCTTTTTCTAAACTTCATCGTTGAAATAATCATCATTGCGATGCCCCAGAGAATCAATTTTACCGCCACAGGTTCAAGTTCATTCCAACCCGCAGCCTTAAGAAAAATTCCATGAATCGCCACAAGATAATAACTCATCGGTATCAGTCCAGAAACAAACTGAAAAACAGGCGGCATATTTTCCACTGGAAACGCAAACCCTGAAAGCAAAATAAACGGCACCATAACAAAAAACGTTGCGACAAGCATTGCCTGCTGTTGAGTGCGCACAAAAGTTGAAATAAAAACCCCCAACCCGAGCGTGCTCAACAAAAATAACGCCGAAAACAAATATAGCAAAGCCAGACTTCCTTTTAATGGGACTCCCAGCACAATCAACATTATCGGCAGCGCAAAGGTCATCTCAATAAATCCAATCAATGTAAAGGGCAACAGCTTTCCTAAAATTATTTCAATCGGTTTTAGAGGCGTCACAATCAATTGTTCAAACGTCCCCTCCTCCCGCTCTTTGACCAGCGCCATACTGGTAACAAGCATTGTCGCAACCATCAATAGCTGCGCCATTATGGCAGGCACCATATAATAGCGCGATTTCAAATCCGGGTTAAACCATACGCGCGATTCTATTCTGATTGACGCCGCTTTCGGCGCTGCCGAGCCGACCTCTAACTTCAGCCTTGCGCCGAGACGCTCATTAAATTGCATCACAAGTTTTTGAAGCTGGTTAATCCCCTGCACTCCAAAATTGCTGTCCGACCCATCCACCAGCGCCTGCGCAACCGCTTCGCTGCCACGCAAAATATTCTTCTCAAAATCCGTCGGTATCACAATTAAAATCCCGGTTCTGCCGCTTATGAGCAAATCCTCATCTCCAGCCGCCGGTCCACCGATGTTCGTTACAACAAAATAATCGGTCGCAGAAATAGCCCGTGCAAACTCGCGGCTTAGATACGAACAATCGTAATCCCGAATCGCTACCGTAACCTCTTTCACATCGGTATTGGCTGCGTAGCTTAAAACAAGTAACTGAATAATCGGTGCCACAATCAATACGCTCATCAGGCGCGGGTCGCGCCGCAACTGCGCAAATTCTTTCTCAAGAAACGATTTTATCCTGTAAAACATCACAACAACTTTCTCATCCTGATTATAGCCACCAGATTAAAAACCAGTCCGATTAAAAACATCGCCAGAAACGACAGCCACAGATCGTCAATCCCCGCGCCCCTGATGATCACGCCTCTGAGAATCGTCACAAAATGGCGTGGAATAATAACCAATGTAAGCGCCTGAATAATTTGCGGCATATTTTTAATCGGAAACACAAGTCCACTTAAAACAATTGAAGGCAAAAGGGTTGTAATCGTGGCTACCTGCAAAGCCACCTGCTGAGAATTTGTCAGCGCCGAAATAATCATCCCCTGTCCAAGCGAGGCGAATAAAAACAGCAAGGTCGCAAACGACAATGTAACATAAGAGCCGCGAACTACAACATCAAACAATAAATATCCAAGAAGAAGCGTCATCACCATCGTCAACACACATATCAATATATACGGCACGGTCTTCCCGATTATAAGCTCAATCGGTCTTATCGGAGAAACCATTATCTGCTCCATTGTGCGCCGTTCCCGTTCCCTCACGATTGACAACGACGCCGCAATTACGCTTGAAAGCATTAGAAACATCGCTATCAGTCCGGGCACCAAAAACACCGAACTCTCAAGATTCGGATTAAACCAGATTCTCGGCTCAACCCGCACCAGCGGAACCGCTCCCCCTCTTACCGCAAACGTCTCCTCCACCATCCTGCGATTAAACCTCGCCGCAATCAAATCCAGATATCCGTGCACAGTGCTTCCGGTGGTTGAATCGGCGCCATCAATCAACGCCTGAATCGTCGCCGACTCACCCCGATTAATCTTCTCGGAAAATCCCCTTGGCACAACAATCGCAACCTTCGCCTTGCCTTTCATCAACAATTCATCAATTTCAGAACGTCTGTTAAGTTGTGCCTTTAAAGTAAAATAGGGATTCTGAAAAATCCCTTCCAGAAACTCCCGACTCTCTTTCGTCCTATCCTCATCAAGCGCCGCCGTCGGAATATGCTTAACATCAAATGAAAGCGCATAGCCATAAAGCACAAGCAATAACGCCGGCACAATAATAAGCATACCCAGCGACAACCTGTCCCGCAGAATTTGTCTGAACTCTTTAATGACTATGGCTATAAACCGTTCCATTAAACCTGATTTTAATTATTATTCACAGCCGCCGATTGACTCTTTGCAAGCCGCACAAAAACATCTTCAAGTCGCGGTTTAATCTTCTTGACAGCGCATCCTGCGCAACCCGATTTTTGTATCTCGCTCAACAAAAACTCTGTGGTAAACCTTCCGCGATCAGCGAAAAGGTGCAATTTGTCTCCAAAATACGAAACATCCGCAACGCCAGCAATCTTCATCAACCGCGACAACACATCGTGTTCAAACCCGGTCGTTAATTCAAAAATATCTTCATTCAAAATCTCCTCCTTAAACTCCCGAGGCGTTCCGATTGCAATGAGCCTGCCAGAATTGATAAACCCAACCCGCTGGCAAAATTCAGCCTCATCAAGAAAATGCGTTGTAACAAGAACAGTCACTCCCTCCGCCGAAAGGTCCTGAATCAACGCCCAGAAAAGTCTGCGCGCCGCAGGGTCTATGCCGCTCGTGGGCTCATCAAGAAACAACACCGCCGGCTTATGCAATATCGCGCACGCCAGCGCGACCCTCTGCATTATCGCGCCTGACAACTCACCCGTAATCCTGTTCCGCGCACCACCATCAAGCCCTACCCGCCAGAACGCCTCGTCTATCCCATCATCAAGCCTTTTGCCGCGCAAACCATAAACACTCCCAAAAAACCGCAGATTCTCTATCACGCTCAAATCCCGATACAAACTGAATTTTTGAGACATATAACCAATTACCTGCCGCACCGCCTCCGGCTCTCTGGCGATATCAATCCCATTCACATACCCTGCCCCTGAAGTCGGTTTCAATAACCCGCACAACATCCGAATCGTCGTAGATTTGCCGGCGCCGTTCGGTCCAAGAAATCCAAATATCTCGCCCTTCTTCACCGAAAACGAAATATGGTCAACCGCAACAAACTTCCCAAACCGCCGGGTAAGCTCGCGCGTCTCAATCGCAATGTTTCGGTTGCCAGCTGGTTCCATATCCAATACCCGTTACTCCTTTGCCTTAGAAAAGTTCACATACTCCCCAAGTCTCCCGCAGGCATAATGCATAGCCGCAAGCGCAACCTTAACATCCGCGCTATCTGAAATTATCGCAAATTGAGCGTCAGTTAATTGCCAATGCGCGTCCAGAACATCGGAATGACGCGCAAGCCCGTTCTTCCACAAATCCGTCGCCACTTTTAAATTTTTTTCAGCGCTCGCCACAAGCCGACGCGAAACCCCTAACCGCTCATACGCCTCCATAAGCCTTATCCTTGCAGAACGAATCTCATACAAAATCTGGTCGTCCAATCTTTCCAGCCTCAAATGCGATTGGTCTCTGCGCGCCGAAGCCTCTTTTACCTTTGCAGCTCGCACCCCCCAATCAAAAATGTTCCACGACACCACAACCCCCGCAAAAGCGTCGTCCTGCCAGCGCTCCCGTGGCGGAAAATTAAGCATATTGGGCATCGCCTGCTCATACCGCGCCACAATTGAAACCTGCGGATAATACTCCGACTGCGCCACTTTAACTCGTTCATCAAGCGCCTGCGTCTCATATATCCGAGCAGCCCTCTCAGGTCTCATCTGCCGAGCCACACGCAAAAGCTCATCTTCCGACGGAATCTTTACCGACTCAACCACATCCGGCTTCGCAGGAATTTGATCAACCAAAAACTTCTCGCCCGTCACAAGCGCTATGTTCGCGCAAATCATTTCAAGCCGCCTCTTTGCCTCCTCATACCTCAACCGCGTTTGCTCCAACATCACCTCCGTAGCCAGCGCGTCGTTATCGGTCGCCATCCCGGCCTGCCTTAAATTCTTAATATCTTTCGTATGCGATTCCATCCGCTTAACAGCAATATCAAGCGCCTGCAATTGGTGATATGCCTTTGACCAGTTCCAGTACAGCTCTAACACCTGATAAACAATCGCCAGCTCCGCAGACCTCTTTTGTTCCCCAACCGAACTCTTCAACAACTCCGCGCTCTGCCGCAGTCCCTTCAGCCTCCCCCCGGTATAAATCGGCTGCGTCACAGTAGCGCCAATATTGTACCGGTCTTCAATATCAGGAATCGTTAAATAGGGCGGTATAGCAAATGAATTCAACCCCGCATACCGCGTGTATTTCGCGTCAGCCCCGATCTGCGGATACGCCTGCGCCCGCGCTTGCTCAAATTGCGCCTCCGCAACGTTGCGCTCGCGCTCAAGCGACTTTAATTCTATACTGTAGCGCAACGCCTTTCTAATTATCTGCTCAGGCTCAACAACGCCCGGCGCGTTCGTGTTAACCACCGCCTCAGCCGCTCCATAAACTCTCGCCGCAAAAAACGCGGTAAATACTCCTATCACTATCATCGCAATTGTATCGGATTTTTCCATAATCTGACTCTCCTGTTTTAATTTGAAACCGAATTCCGCTCCATCGTGTAAGCCACGAACGCATCTTCAAGTGTCGGCTCTCCAACCTCAAAAGAACAACCAGCGCCCATCTCACCTTCAATCATCTTTACAACGTTATGAACCTCACCCTCGTCTTCAGTCCACAACCGCAACCGCTCCCCGTACAACACAAGCCGTAATGGCGAAAACCGCTTTCTCAAACGATGATACGCCATCTGAGGATTATGACATATTA
>JBAMMJ010000084.1:0-2331 GCA_039793825.1 Verrucomicrobiota bacterium
CTCCAGATAAAGTATTGCCCGAATATCCCAGACCACAACTTGAGCGCGATGAGTGGCTAAACCTGAACGGATTATGGGAGTATGCGATTACTGAATCGTCTCAAACCGAAATTCCATCAAAATACGATGGCAAAATCCTCGTCCCGTTTTGTATTGAATCGGCATTATCGGGCGTAATGAAACCGCTGAATCCTCATCAAACCCTATGGTATCGGCGCAAATTTAATATTCCGAAAGAGTGGAAAAATAAAAGGATACTCCTTCACTTCGGAGCGGTTGACTGGGAAACAGCTGTATATATAAACGGGAAAGTTATAGGAATCCATAAAGGCGGTTATGATGGTTTTTCTTTTGACATCACCGATTTCCTGCGGGAACAAACGGCTCAGGAGATTGTGGTCGCTGTAAAAGATTACACCGATTCATCCTGGCAATTGCGCGGCAAACAGTCATTGCGTCCAGCCGGCTGCAACTACACTGCCTGCAGCGGAATCTGGCAGACAGTATGGATTGAACCTGTTGCCAGCTCATACATTGAATGCATTCAGCTTGTCCCTGACATTAATAAAAATGAACTCCGTCTCACTGTTAACGCCCGCATTTTGCCGAAACCGACGATCATAGAAATTTCAGTGTTTTCAAACTCTGTCAAAACTGCCTCCACAACAAATATAATCGGCAAAGAACTCACCAAGTCAGTTCTGGATAATCTTGTTAATTTTTATAAAGCCACATCAATGTTTGTTACCGACGAGTATATATTAAAGATTCAAAATCCACAACTCTGGACACCCGACGACCCATTTCTATATGACCTTGTTATCGTCCTGAAAGACGATCAAGGAAAGATTTGCGACACTGTCAAATCTTATTTCGGAATGCGAGAAATCAAATTGAGAAGAGATGAAAAAGGATTCGCCCGCGTTTACTTAAACGGCAAATTGCTTGTTATGCCCGGAGCGCTTGATCAAGGATACTGGCCTGACGGCATTTACACCGCGCCAACTGACGAGGCGTTAAGATTTGATATAGAAACGGCAAAACGGCTCGGTCTGGTTGCACTCCGCAAGCACGTCAAAGTTGAACCGCAACGTTGGTATTACTGGGCTGATAGGCTTGGTCTACTCGTCCTTCAGGATATGCCAACAGGAAACGAGGGCGATGCCCGAACCGACAGACCGCGCTCGCCCGAAGCCGCTGACCAATGCCTGCTGGAAAAAACTAAATTGATTCAACAACTTTTTAATCATCCATCCATTATCTGCTGGATTTTGTTTAATGAAGGTTGGGGACAGCACAACACATTGGAGTATGTAAAGATTGTTCGGAAAATTGACCCAACCCGTTTAATAGACGAAGCAAGCGGTTTCCCATGGCATGGCGGCGGCGATGTGGCAGACCACCACGGCGGACTCTCCCCTGCCGAACCGAATAGAATCGGTATCACAAGCGAAGACGGTGGATTCGGACTCTCCTGCCCGAATAATCAATGGTCAGATAAACCCTGGACCTATAGAACATTTGATCCGAAAACCGGAGAAGAAATTGACGGCTTCAAATTAAAGCTTATAACCACGCTCACAGACCAAACCAAACAATTCTTCACACGCAGAATAGCGCGCCTGTTCAGAAGTCTCTGGACAAACTCCGAACGTATCGGTATGAGCGGATTGTTCTATTGCCAACTTTATGATGTTGAAGACGAGTGCAATGGACTCTTAAGCTACGATAGAAAAATCTGGAAGGTCTTTCCTGAACAGGTTGCTTTTGCCGCAAAAGGCAATGAAATAAAAACCATTTCTTTCATATTCCCAAAATCGGAAACCGAACCTGTTCAGTGGCGCTATACGATAAATCAACCGCAAGAAAACTGGTTTTCCGCAGATTACGATGATTCAAATTGGAAGGTTGCACCGGCACCATTCGGCAACGATTTGAAAGGAATAAATACCAGATGGACTTCAAGCAATATCTGGCTCAGAATGGAATTCAATCTTGATAAAAAATTAATCAATCCACGTTTAAGAATATTCCACGACGAAGATGTGGAAGTCTACATCAACGGAATCCTTGCGTTTAAAGAATCAGGATTTTTAACAGGCTGGGACTACGTGGACATTTCGCCCGAGGCAGCAAAAAGTCTGAAAATCGGGAAAAACATAATCGCAGCCCACTGCGTCCAGACATCAGGCGCTCAATTCATTGATATTCAATTAGTTGATTTTGGAAGAAACATCAATCCTGACAACAACTCTTCGGCGCCGACAAATCGCGCAAGCCTTGTCAATTATTCAAACCCGTTGCCTTTCAGTTATGCCGAAGGACACTCCC
>JBAMMJ010000084.1:2341-8852 GCA_039793825.1 Verrucomicrobiota bacterium
CCCGCAAAGAAATCCGAGACCCCTGCATATTAAGAGATGGCGAAAAATATTATCTTGTCTTTACGATGTATCCGTTCAGAGGTCGCGATGAAAAATTCTTCACCGAGCCTGATAACGGTTCATCGCCCGGAATCGCGCTCTATTCAACAACCAACTTTGGCTCGTGGCAGTTTGAAAACTGGCTTGTTAAATCCTCCGATTTACCTGAAAACTCCCCATACAAACATCGCTTCTGGGCGCCTGAAATACACAAAATCAAAGGTAAGTATTATTTAATCTTTACTGCCGATAATTGGTTAAAAAAAGAAAATAATCCAGCTGGAAGTTGGGGCGCTGCCGGATACGCTTTCATTGGAGTTGCCGATTCAATTAATGGTTCATACAGGAATATAACCTATATCAACGGCGCGGCTTGTGACACCTCGTTATTTGAAGATTCAGACGGCAAGACTTACGCGATAATCCCGCGCTACAATATTGACATTCAAGAAATTGATTTATCCAGAATAAATAAAGGGATTGTTGAACTCGTGGGAAAGCCCAAAACTATTGTTTATGCTAAAAACCGCGACGCCGGTATTGAAGCTGACCCCGATTACCTTGAAGGACCCTGGCTTGAAAAGATTAACGGAAAATACTGGCTCTTTTATGCGGCAACCCATAGAGATAAAAACTATCCCGACTGGCTTGGATATTGGACTTGCGCCGCTGTTGCTGAAAATGTTTTGGGACCTTATAAAAAAATACCCGGCGTCAGAATATTTGAAGGCGGTCATCTCTCTGTATTTCAAACACCTGATAAAGTCTATTGGTTCTGTTTTAGAGGCGAAGAGCACAATTCCGCTCACGGGCTTTTATGCATAACGCCGTTTTATACCGATAACTTATCACCTAAAATTAAATTGAAAAATAATTTCTATTAATAATCGGATTGTATGCAAAAACCGATTATAAGAACAAAATGGCTGGCAGAAGCGCCAGTCATCTAAAAATATTTCCAAATATGATATCCTGCTTTATTCCGGCTTACTTTCTTCTTTTTGTTTAATAAACGGCGTTAAGATATCTATCGGGATGGGGAAAAAGGTAGTTGTGTTATGTTCGCTTGAAATCTCGCGCATAGTCTGCAGGAATCTCAATTGCAGGGCAATCGGCTGTGCGCTAATCATTTTAGCAGCCTGAACAAGTTTTTCAGCGGCTTGAAACTCGCCCTCGGCGTTGATAATCTTTGCCCGTCTTTCACGCTCGGTTTCAGCCTGTTTAGCCATCGCGCGTTTCATCCCTTCTGGTAAAACGACATCCTTGACTTCTACGGTGACAACTTTTATACCCCATGGGTCGGTTTGACGGTCTATAATCTCCTGAAGTTTCTGGTTTATCTTTTCTCTGTGGGCGAGTAGTTCATCCAGTTCCACCTGACCGAGCACGCTTCTTAATGTCGTCTGCGCTATCAAGGAGGTTGCGCGCAGGTAATCCTCAACTTTTATGATTGCTGCCTCCGGATCAACCACTCTGAAATATACAACCGCATCAACCGTTATCGGCACGTTATCGCGGCTCATCACCTCCTGTTTTGCAACGTCAATTGTTACAACGCGCAGGTCTATTTTGACCATACGGTCAACTATCGGAATAAGAAAAACAAGCCCCGGACCTTTGGCGCGCAATAATTTCCCGAGTCTGAAGACCACGCCCCTTTCATACTCGCGCAATACCCTTACTATACTCGGTAACACGATAGAGGCGATCACTACTATGGGTATTATCCAACCGGCTAATTGAATTATTTTTTCCATAACACTCTCTTTTTATTTGTTATTGTTTGTGTGGTTTTACTTTTAAAGTCAATCCCTGCATCTCAATGATTTCCACCAATTCGCCTGCTTCTATTTTAATATCGCTTACAGCGTTCCAATATTCGCCGTCAACAAAGACCTTTCCCGAGTGGCTGTCTATAGGAGCAACCGATTGGGCTATTTTGCCAATCATAGATTCTTTTCCTGTTCGGGGCGGCAGGAACTGCGCCTTTATTCCTTTGCCGATTACAAAAGCAAAAAACGCGCCTGTTACTATAGCGGACGGTATTACCAGAGAAAGCGATAACCGCATTGCTGTTTCTGCCTGATCAAACAACATTATTGAACCAAGAACAAATGAAATAATCCCGCCCAATGTCAATACACCATGAGTTGTCGCAAATACATCCATAATAAAAAGCGCTATAGCAAGAACTATCAGGGCAAGCCCGGCAAGATTTACTGGCAAAATTGCCGCCATATAAAGCGCGAGAATAAGTGCAATTGTGCCTGCAACACCGGGAAAAATGGCGCCGGGATTGCTCAACTCACCTATTATGCCGTAAATGGCGATCAACATCAACACAAACATAACCTCAGGCCGCCACAAAACCTGGAAAAATTTTTCCCTCAAAATCATAGGAATCTTCACCACCTCGCACGAGGCAGTCTTTAACTGCCTTCCATTTACTTCCCGTGAATCAAGTTGTTTAAGCAGGTCATCAATATCCTTTGCAATAATCTCAATAACTTTCAGTTCAAGAGCCTTTTCAGCGGTTATGCTCGCGCTCTCTTTTACAGCCGATTTTGCCCATTCAACATTCCGATTACGTTTGACCGCTATAGCCTCAATATAGCTTGTGGCAAAATTCTCAAGTTTCTGCTTCATAACCTCGTCCGGTTTCTGATCGCCAAATCCGCCGCCAATCGCCACCGGGTGAGCCGCTCCGATGCTTGTGTTTGGAGCCATTGCTGCGACATCCGCCGCTAAAGTGATAAAACAACCAGCGCTGCCGGCATTAGCCCCTGATGGCGCCACATAAACAACAACCGGAACCCGCGACCGATAAAACGCCTGCACAATTTCTTTGGTTGAATCCAGTAACCCGCCCGGTGTGTCAAGCTGAATTATCAAACATCTATACCCTTCCTGTTCAGAAACCCTTATTGCGCGGTCTATATAACTTGACGTGGCAGGACCAATCGCGCCAGTTACCTCTATCATTCCTACCCTTTCCAAACCAATGGCAAGAAATTTGAAAGTTAAAAGTATGGCTAAAATCGTTGTAATTCCTGCCGCACGTCTCATATATACAATTTAAACCCTATATTAAAACATAGCAATTGCATTTGTAAATGATTACACAATAAAACATCGCATCTCAATAACAAGCCAGCAAAAATATCTTTTTTAAAAATAATCCAATTTACTAAAGATTAAGATATCGCTCGCAATTTAGGTCTAAAAAGGAGTTCCCTGAACAATTACTCCGGTTTGACATTATTCTTCCAGAATGATAGAAACAGGATATGAAATATTTCCATATATCGCGCAGAGCTTTTTTTAAAAGGTTAACAGCCACCGCCGCGACAACCGGTTTGCCGCTATGGTTTCTGGAACGTGAACTTGCAGAAGCCGCCGAACCCAAACCATCAAATTCACCAAACGAAAGACCGGCAATAGGTTTAATTGGCTGCGGCGGACAGGGCAGAGGCGACGCCGCAAATGCCGCAAGGTTTGGGGACGTTGTCGCAGTATGTGACGTTGACGATACCCACGCCGAACAAGCCGTTAAACAATTTACCAAAAACGGCAAAACTCCGACAAAGTATAATGACTTCAGAAAACTCATTGAGAATAAAGAGGTAAACATCATCATAAATGGCACACCAGACCACTGGCATACGCTTATTAATCTTGCGGCGGCAAAAGCAAAAAAAGATATCTACACCGAAAAACCGCTCACCCTTACAATTGACGAAGGGAAACGGCTTGTTAAAGCTGTGCGCGAAGCTGGCATTATTCTGCAAGTAGGCAGTCAACAACGAAGCGATAGAAACTTCCGACTCGCATGCGAGCTGGTGAGAAACAAAAGGATTGGCAATTTAAAGCACATCATTGTCGGTTTGCCTACCGGACCGCGTGAAGGTCCGTTTTCTCCAAAACCGGTACCCCCTGGACTAAACTGGGACTATTACGTCGGTCAGGCGCCTTTTATGGAATATAACGGCAGAAATTGTCACTGGGATTTCCGCTGGTGGTATTGTTTTAGTGGAGGCCAGATGACAGACTGGGGCGCCCATCACAATGATATAGCACAATGGGCAAATGGAACAGAACGAAGCGGTCCGGTTGAAGTCAGCGGTAAATCGCTCATTGATATGATCCCCGGTGGATTTGACGCAGCGTCAAAATTCCGTGTTGAATTCAAATACGCAAATGGCGTCACAATGACTGTAGTTGATGAAAACACCGGAACAGATGAAAATGTAGTAGGCGACTCAAAACGCACACCAAACGGGGTGCAGTTCATAGGGACTGATGGTTGGATTTTTGTTGCGCGCGGCAAAATTCAAGCGAGCAATTCAGACATTCTTGAAACCCCTCTTCCGCAAAACGCTATCCGCTTATATAAAAGCGATGACCATATGGGCAACTTCTTTGATTGCGTTAAGTCAAGAAAAGCCCCAATCTGTGATGTTGAGATTGGGCATCGCTCAATATCGGTGGCTCACATCGGAGTAATCGCGGTAAGAACAGGATTAAAATTAAACTGGGACCCTGAAAAGGAAGAGTTTGTTGGCGAAAACTCTAAAGAGGCTAACCTCTGGCTCGCCCGCGAGATGCGAAAACCTTACAATTACGGATTTATCGGGTGAAAAACGATTTTGGTGGAATAATTTATTTATTTTTCACCAACTCCGCTTTTATTTCGCTAATTAATTTTTCAAGCCTTTTGCCATATTCAACATAACTGTTGAACATCGCCTCCTCTGAAGACCTGACTGAGGCGTCGTGAAACACAACCGCGAGATGAGGCTCTATTGAAATACCTTTGTTATAACCGCGTGAAAACGCGTCTTTTAAAATCGCGCGGACGCAGCCCTGTCCCTCGCCAGGCCAGTTATAATCGGCATCGTTTTTTGAAGGATTCCATGTTGCGTCTTTTATATGGATATGTTCAACAAAATCTCTCACAGCAGTCCAGAATTCCAATGCATTCTGACGCGGCCAGGGTCGCGGTTTTGACCTGTCCGGATTGAATACAGGGTTTGCGGTGTCAAAAACCCATTTTAACCCGGGAACTTTGTCCAACAACTCAAGCGCGTGCTGAGGGCTCATACCACCGTAATTCATACAGTTTTCGTGAAGCGGTTGAAGCCCTTCGTCCAAAAACATATTCGTTACCTCTTTGACCCTGTCAAAGACCTTTGGCGGTATGGTGTATTCGTCATCGGCGGGTTTAAAACTCATTATCCGTATATACTTTGAGCCCAGCCGCTTCATTCTCGGTATAGCCCGTTTGACCTCATCAACGGTAAATTTCCACGGGTCGTTCAATTTCTTTGCCCAGTTCATTATTGTTGAACCAAAGCAATAGACTCCGACGCCTGATTCGTTTAGTTTTCTGTAAACGACTTCAAAAGCGGCGTCGGGAATATCATGGAGGTTTGCCTTGCCATAGCCTTCAACCTCCACATTGCGCATTTCAATGTATTTCCAGCCAAGCGTCGTAGTCGCTTTTATCTGCGTATCAATATGAGCGCCGGCTTCATCCGCAATTCCCATCAGAATCATAAGCCACTCCTCCTATTGTCTATTATTCTCTATTTATTATCGGTTAAACGATTTTGTAAAATCATCTGCAGAGACTTGAACCACTTTCTTCTGGTGCCTGGATTCAGCGATTAATTGCTGAAGCTTTTTCTCCCAGGCAAGACTGTCCATCGGCAATTTTATCGGCTGGTTCAGCAAGGATGAAAAAACAAACGCATTGGCGAGTTCCACTGAACCGAGCCCCTCTTCCCCAGGTGCTATTAGCGGGACGCCGTCAAGTATAGCGTCAACAAAGTTTTGCATCAAAATGCTGTGCGTGTTCGGTATGGTTTCAAACGGTATCTCCACATTCCAGATATCGGGCTTTGCGAAGGGGCTTTTTGAGGTCTTGACGAACTCTATCATATCGGTTTCCAGCCTGATGAATGTGAGCTTATTGTTTTCAAGGACAACTTTTCCGCGCGTGCCGCAAATCTCAAGTCTGTTGGTACCGGGCGCCTCGCCTGTGGATGAGATAAAGACTCCGGTAATATCTTTATCCCATTCCATATAACAGGTAACGTCGTCTTCAACCTCAATATCGTGGTAGCGACCGAGCTTGCAGAAACCGCGCACCATTGATGGCATTCCACATAGCCATTGGAGGATATCCAATTGGTGCAGGCATTGGTTAAGCAACACGCCGCCGCCTTCGCCTTTCCAGGTTGCACGCCAATCGCTGCTGGCGTAATAGGCTTCGGTCCTAAACCAGTCGGTAATCATCCAGTTTATCCTTACAAGTCTGCCAAGCTCGCCATTCTGAATCAGTTTCTTGAGTTTCACATACCGCGGCTCAACGCGGAGTTGGAACATTCCGGCAAATACCTGTTTAGGATGTTTTTTAGCTACCGCAATCAATCGTTCAGCGTCAGCCTTATGAGCCGAAATCGGCTTCTCA
>JBAMMJ010000085.1:0-8777 GCA_039793825.1 Verrucomicrobiota bacterium
TAAAATTACTGCGGAAAAGGTGTCAATTTACGTATCCTCAACAGACCTTGCAAGACTATCTCAGTCCGAGCGTCAGAAGGCAATAAACAAACTCGCTGAAATGATAAATTCTCTCCAATATGAAGAACGTAGAAAGGTTAGACTTCATAGCGATTGGCGTCGCTTGTTTGACCAGATGACAGAGCAGGAAAAGAGCGAGTTTATAGAAAAGACCGTTCCTGTTGGATTCAAACAGATGTTAGAATCATTTGAAAAATTGCCGGAAGAACGGAGGAAAAAGGTCATAAATGACGCTTTGAAAAGGTTGAAAGACGCTCAGGAATCCATAGCTGCAGAAAATAAAGACGCGCAGCGATTTGCGTATGACAACCGCAATCAGAACGCCCCGGTGCTAAGCCCTGAATTGGAGCAAAAAATTAGAATGATTGGATTAAAAACCTTTTATAACGAAAGCTCAGCTCAAACAAAGGCTGAATTAGCGCCTATTCTTGAAGAAATTCAAAGATTGATGGAAAGAGGCGACGCATTCCGGGGTATGAGGTGAGGGTATTTTTTATACCTAAAACGCAAGATACTTTATGTTAAGAATAAATAAAGAAAATGAATATGTTTGTGAACCGAATGAGCGCAGATATTGTCGTTCTTTTGTAATTTCCAACTATAAATATTACTTTTTTGCATTTACATTGATTGAGTTGCTGGTAGTAATCGCCATAATCGGGATTCTTGTCGCTCTTTTATTGCCAGTTTTAGGAAGGGCTAAAGAGGCAGGAAAGGCTACGGCTTGTCTCGGCAATCTGAAACAAATTGGGATTGCCATTCAACTATACGTTGCGGATAACAATAATCGTATGCCATACATTCTTGATATCCCCGTTGAATCCGGAAATTCATTTTCCAACCGTAATCTGGGCGTTGATATTGTGCTCTCCAATTATCTGGGCAATAAGTTTGTTTTAAAATGTCCGTCAGATAAAAAAGAGATTTTTGAAAAAACCGGTAGTAGTTATGGCTGGAACAGTTTACTGAATGGTCAATCTGCCGATAATTTGAATATGCTCGGTATCGCATTTCAACCTCATCAAGTGCCGATAATGTTTGATAAAGAAAAATTTCATATCCTGCGTGGGGAAAATAAGGCGCAAAATTTTCTTTATGCGGACGGACACATCAAGAATTTGCTTATTCTTGAAGGGAAAATCCAATGGAAACCTTGATTGAATTAAAAAATGTTAGTAAAAAATTTGGCGATAACGTTGCCGTTCAGCACGTAAGTTTCACCGTGCGAAGAGGCGAGATTTTTGGTTTACTTGGACATAATGGAGCCGGCAAAAGCACAATAATCGGTATGATGCTCGGACAGGTCTGGGCTGACTCGGGCGAAATTAGACTCTTTAATTATAATATTTACTCGCAAAGAGAAAATGCATTGAAAAAAGTTGGCGCTATTTTTGAAACACCGGCATTCTATGATTATTTAAGCGGATGGAAAAACCTTGAAATCCTCTCCTGTTATTCCGCTCCAACTCCGCCTGATCGAATTAAACAGGTTATTGACTGGGTTGGCTTGACAGGACGCGAGCATTCAAAGGTGAAAACCTATTCTCACGGTATGAGAACGCGTCTTGCGCTTGCCCAAGCCCTGTTGCCGGGTCCGGAACTTTTAATTCTTGATGAACCCGGGGAAGGTTTAGACCCGGAAGGTATCGCAGAAATGCGCCACACTATATTTAGACTTCACAGGGAACTTGGACTCACAATATTTTTATCATCGCATCTGCTAAACGAGGTGGAACAGCTCTGTTCCAGAATCGTTGTTATAAAAAACGGTTCATTGATTTACGACGGCGAATTGTCAGAAATAAAATCCAGAAATAGATGGTATAGATTAAAAGTGAGCAATTTTCAGGAAGCCGTCGGTTTGTTAAAAGGCAAAGGATTAATATCCAGTTTTAAAGATTCTGAAATTTTGCCTCCAGAGAATGTTAACCCCCCTGCTATCGTTCAATGTCTTGTTGAAAATAAAATTGAGGTTTATGAATTTTATAAAATTGAGGAATCTCTTGAATCTTTTTACCTTTACTTGATGAAAAAAGATACATTGACTTCAGGCTCTGGTAAATTGGATTCAAGCGGCGATTCTTATCAAAATACTCTTTGATTTATATGTTCAAGATTCAATTACGAAATGAATTGTTAAAACTATTTGGCAAAAAAAGAACCTACATCGGTTTTGGAGCATTTCTACTGGCTCAAAACGCAATGTTGTTTGCTTTTCATTTCTCTCACTGGAGAGAAAGATTGGAAAGAATTTTATCCGGAAATGGTTACCCGGTTTCTGAATTTATCTCTGCTTTAACAGTTGCCCTGATTATGTTAATTCCCCAGATACTTTTGCTAATGCCTTTATACGCCTGTCTTGTTGGAGGCGACCTTTTAGCAAAAGAGTATGAAGACGGCACATTACGGATGATATTATCCCGACCAATATCAAGATTCCGATTGGTATTGGTCAAATGGTTGGCGGGTATCCTGTTTTCAATTATTCTGGTTATTTTTTTGGGTATTATGGCATTGTTTTTTGCAAGATTGTGGTTTCCCTGGGGTGGGTTGTTTGTTATGGTGCCGGAGCCTGAACATATCTTCGGCGTTTTTCCTCTATCAACTGGCCTGATGCTCTATTTCTTCTCGCATATTTTTTTGGCAATAAACGCGGCAACAATGACAACAATCGCTTTTATGTTCGGTTGCTTTAACGTCAAACCTGCCGCTGCCACAATACTCGCACTCTCCTTTCTATTGTTAAATCTCGTTTTTGAAAACCTACCTTTTATGCAGGAATACAAAGAGTATTTTTTGATTCATCATTTCAGAGCCTGGATTTGTGTATATGGACAGCCTGTTGATTGGGCGAGAATTATTGGTTCGGTGTTTATACTTGTTGGATTCAATCTAACCGCCTTTATAATCGGGGCTATTGGATTTCAATTCCGCGATATAAAATCATAACTTTTACAATTCCCAATATGAATAAAGACAATTAGGATATTTTATATAAAAATCATAAGTAAAAAAATAATGATTAGAAAATATAGATGTAAACTTGATAAAGAATTTTTTTTGTATAATCAACATATTGAATATCCTTATAATTTATACTACAATATGTAGTGTTATACTTATATTCTAGATTAATTTTTTAATTGAAATTTTAGGGGGATTGGATTAAATTTATACATATATTTAAATTTGGTGTTAATTATAGGAATTTATAATTATGTCAAAGGAAGAGACAATAACAGAAAATAAAATTGAAGCAATAGAAACCATTAAAAATAAGCTTGTAGCCGATAAGTACGACGCGTCGCAGATAGATAAATTAGAAGGACTTGAGGCTGTTCGCAAACGGCCTGGTATGTATATCGGCGACCCTGATGAGCGTGGGTTGCATCATTGTGTCTATGAAGTAGTTGACAACTCAATTGATGAGCATCTTGCCGGCTATTGCAAAAATATTGATGTGGTCATACACGTTGATGGTTCTTGTTCTGTTCGCGATGATGGGCGCGGCATTCCAGTTGATATACACCCAAAATTTGGAATACCTGCGGTTGAGCTTGTTTTAACAAATTTACACGCAGGCGGCAAATTCGGACAGGGCGCTTATAAGTATTCTGGCGGTCTTCACGGAGTTGGCGCAAAGTGTGTAAACGCGCTTTCTGAATGGTTTAAGGTTGAGGTCTCAAGAGATGGCAAGGTCTATTATATGGAGTTTGCCCGTGGAAAGACCGTCAAAAAATTGACAGTTATCGGAAAGTCTAAACACACCGGCACTTTGATCACCTTTAAGCCGGACCCGGAAATATTTACAATCACAACAGAGTTTAAATTTGAAATTCTTGCGAACAGGCTTCGCGAACTTGCCTTTTTGAATCCTGGTTTAAAAATTACTTTAACCGACGAGCGGGTTGAGAATAAAAAAGAGACATTTTTTTATAAAGACGGAATTGAAGAATTTGTTAGACAACTAAGCAGAAATAAACAAGTTGTGCATCCGAAGCCGATCGTGATTTCTGGAAAGTCAATGATTCAAACCAGAGAAAAAGAGGATGAAACAAGAGAAAAGAATGGTGGAAGTGAAGGAAATCCAGAAGGAGCGAATGTTGTAGAAGAAGAGGTTTTTGTAGATTGCGTTTTGCAATACAACGATGGTTATGCCGAGCAGATACTGTGTTTTGCTAATTCAATTGCAAACACCGATGGCGGAACGCATTTGACCGGTTTTAGAACTGCATTAACACGCGCAATCAACCAATATGCAAAGCAAGAGAACCTGATTAAAGAGAAAGACCCGTCAATATCTGGCGATGATGTCCGCGAGGGGCTTGTGGCTGTTATAAGCGTTAAATTGCCAAATCCCCGATTTGAATCCCAGACCAAAGTCAAACTTGTAAATACCGAGATAGAAGGGATAGTTTCTTCCATTGTTTATGACGGATTGAAGGATTATTTTGAACGAAATCCGTCAGTGGCAAAGAAGATTATTGAGAAATGCCTGCTTGCGGCTCGGGCTCGCGAGGCGGCACGCAAAGCGCGGGAGACTGTAAGAAAAGGTGCTCTTGCCGGTGGCGGATTACCTGGCAAACTTGCCGATTGTTCAGACCGAGACCCATCAAGGACTGAGCTTTTTATCGTTGAGGGTGATTCAGCAGGCGGTTCAGCAAAGCAGGGGAGGGACCGTTCATTTCAGGCTATACTTCCGATTCGCGGCAAGTTGTTAAATGTTGAAAAAGCAAGATTGGACAAGGTGCTCCAGAATCAAGAGATAAGGACGATGATTACCGCCATTGGAACGGGCATTGGGGATGGCGAAGGAGAAGGCGCCTTTGATATAACAAAACTTCGCTATAACAAAATCATCATTATGACAGATGCCGACGTGGATGGCGCCCACATACGAACATTGCTCCTCACATTCTTTTACAGACATATGCCGGAACTAATTAAGCGCGGTTATGTTTATATCGCTCAGCCTCCGCTTTATCAGGTTAGCAGAAAGAAAAAAGTTGAATATGTGGAAGACGATGCAAAATTAAATAAAATTTTGATTCAACTCGGAATTGAGGATATCAAATTAAAAGATTTGAGCACCGATAAGGAAGTGCCGCCAAAACAATTGCTTGAAATCCTTGATTTGCTTGAAACCCTTGATAAATATGCTCAGGCTATTCGCAGACACGGCGGAGATTTCACCGATTATCTTGAACACAGAAACAGGAAAACGGGTGAATTGCCACGCCATTTAGTTATTGTTCGCGAAGGTAATGAAGAGACAGCGCATTATTTCGTAACAGATGAAGAATTGGAAAAGTTCGATGAGGAGAATCAAGACCTTGGGCTTTTTGGGACAGATGAGGAAGAGAATAATGGCAATGGAAAACCAAAGGCTCAAGGTCTGAAAAGGCGTGCGCGTCATATTGAACTTCATGAAAGCAAAGCGATTGCCGAATTGTTAAAGAAATTATCCGACAAAGGTTTAAATATTGAGCATTATTCGGCTCAGGATAAACCTCTTTATGAATTGATTGAAGGAACCGGGGAGAGCGCGCTTGTTAAACCAATTTTTAGCATCCCGGAGATTTTGGCTTCAATAAAGGAGATAGGCAAACGCGGCATACAGATAAAGCGGTTCAAAGGTCTTGGCGAGATGAATCCGCAGGAACTTTTTGAGACGACAATGAATCCGGAGAAGCGGAAACTTTTGCGGGTTGAGCTCACCGATGCGATTGAAGCCGAACAGATGTTTACCACTTTGATGGGCGAAGAGGTTGAACCGCGAAGACAATTTATTGAAGATAACGCTTTAAGCGTCAGAAACCTTGATATTTAAACAACCTGTTTATCTCAATTTGCACTATGTCTTCAAATATAAATAACAATGGCGATAAAGACAAAGAAGCTATTCAGCCGATAAGCGAATTGCAGCGAAACGAAAAGATAGTAAAGATTAACGTAGCCGACGAGATTCGGAATTCGTTTCTTGATTATTCAATGTCTGTTATTATTTCGCGCGCTTTACCTGATGTGCGGGATGGTCTGAAGCCTTCTCAACGCCGTATTCTTTATGCGATGCACGACCTTGGTGTTTTGCCCAACCGCAAACATATTAAATGCGCCAAGATAGTCGGCGAAACGATGGGTAATTACCATCCGCATGGAGATCAGGCGATTTATCCGACACTTGTCCATATGGCGCAACCCTGGTCAATGCGAGAAACACTCATAGAAGGACAGGGCAATTTTGGTTCAATTGATGGCGACCCGCCTGCGTCAATGCGATATACCGAAGCCCGGCTGCGACCGCTGGGGGCGTTATTGATGCAGGATATGGACAAGGATACTGTTGACTTTGTTCCAAATTATGACGAAACAAGATTAGAACCGGTAGTTTTTCCTGCGGCGTTTCCGAATCTGCTTGTCAATGGTGGAACCGGCATCGCCGTCGGTATGGCAACGAATATCCCGCCACACAATCTTGGCGAAGTCATAGACGCTATTTGCGCTCAGATAGATAATCCAGACATCAAAGTGTCTGAATTAATGAATTATATAAAAGGACCGGACTTTCCAACTGGTTGCACAATTTGCGGCATTGATGGAATCAAAAACTATTTTGAGACAGGACGCGGCGTTTTAAAAGTTCGCGGAAAGGTTGGTATTGAACAGGTAAATGGTGGAAAGGATCAAATAGTGATAATGGAGATTCCGTTTGGAGTTAACAGGGCGCAACTTGTTGAGAAGATTGCAGAACTTGTTAATGAAAAAATTCCACCGTTTACTGATATTTCCGATATCCGCGATGAATCAGACGAAAACACCAGAATTGTTATTGAAGTAAAACGAGGCGCCAACCCGGAGGTAATAATTAATAATCTCTACCAGCATACACAGCTTGAAACAACGTTCGCCGCAAATATGCTCGCCATTGACCGCGGCCGTCCTAAGACATTAAACCTTAAAGAAATAATTAATTGCTACATTGAACACAGGCGCGAAGTTGTTATCCGTAGAACTAAATTTGAGCTGCGTAAAGCGGAGGCGCGCGCGGAAATTCTTGAAGGCTTTTTAATTGCAATTGCCAATCTTGATGAGTTTATTCACATTATAAGGAGTTCTAAAACCCGCGAGGAAGCCCGTGTCCGGTTGCTTGCATTTGATTTTACACGCGCGCAGGTTGAAAAGTTTGGTATTAAAATCAGAAATGAAAACAGGCTGGTAAACGGAAGATACTCCCTCAGCGAACAACAGGTGGATGCAATCCTTGAATTAAGACTTTATCAATTGACAGGACTCGAAATTGATAAGGTAGAAACAGAATATAAAAACCTGCTAAAAGTTATTGAGGAATTGCTTGCTATTCTTGGTAGCGAACAACGGGTCCTTGATATTATTAAAAAGGAATTAAGAGAGGTAAAAGAAAAATACGCAACGCCGAGATTAACCAAAATAGTCTCTGATGTTTCTGATATATCAACAGAATCCCTCATCGCGAACGAGCCGATGATAATTACGATTACCCATAATGGTTATATAAAGAGAACTAATTTGAGTTCCTATCGCGCTCAGAGACGGGGAGGTATGGGCTCTAAAGATATTACCCCTAAGGGAGCATCTACCACAGACGGACAAGATAGTGATTTTGTAGAACACCTTTACACAGCAAATACACATGATTATATGTTGTTTTTTACAAACACCGGGCGCGTTTATGTGGTGCGGGTTTTTGATATTCCACAGATGGGCAGGGCAGCAAAAGGACGAAATATAGCAAACATTCTGGAATTAAAAGACGGTGAAAAAGTCGCCGCTCTAATGTGTATTGAATCAAAACAGGGGGAAAACAGAGAAGATATAACCTGGAAACAGCAGTGCTTTATTTTCTTTGCGACGCGTAATGGTATTGTTAAAAAGACGGCGCTTGAAGAATTTGAAAACATTCGCAAAGGTGGAATTATTGCCATTAAAATAGAGCCGGATGATGCCATCGTAGATGTTGTAAAAACAACAGGAAATGATGAAATAGTTTTGATTACTAAAAACGGACAAAGCATCAGATTCTCGGAGGAAGATGTCAGACCAATGGGACGAGACACGATTGGAGTAAAAGGAATTACGCTTGAAGAAGGAGACGCGGTGGTTGCGTTAAGTGTCGTTGTTCCGGATGCCACGCTTCTGGTTGTTGGTGAAAATGGAATCGGCAAAAGAACAGATTTCAACGAATACAGAACCCAGTCGCGTGGCGGCAAAGGTATTATTACAATGCGAACAACCGAAAAGACCGGTTTTGTTGTGGGAGCGCTTCCTGTAAAAGACGATGATGAAGTAATGCTTATTACCGAAAAAGGAAAGATGATTAGAACCAGAGTAAAAGAAATTCGCGAATCCGGTCGCGCAACACAGGGCGTAAAACTAATTGAACTCGGTGAAGGCGATAAACTCAAAGCAATAGCGCCAGTTATCGGGGATGATAAAGAGGACGAGAAGGAGGAAGTCCCTGCCAATCAAAATGGCGTAAACTAAATTGTAGGGGAAACTTGTATAGCAACTTTTTTAAACAGCCCTATTGTTTGCAAAACCCGACAGTAATATTATGCTGCCAGATTTTATTATCTTAAACTTTTGACCAAAATTTTCCGGTATCTATAATTATTGCACACTAATTCTGAAGAACTTCTGTTTCTGCGGATTCATTGAATTTGTAACGCTTAATTTAGAAC
>JBAMMJ010000086.1:0-8736 GCA_039793825.1 Verrucomicrobiota bacterium
GCTTTTAATGAATCGGAGAAGTTTTGCCTGATTTTATAAATAACTTCTCCATTGTCATTTAAGATATAGATGCAGGGTTTGATTTTAATTTGAGGCGAGACTGTATATTCATCTGAGATTTTCAATAGGTTAAAAGGCGGGTTTTTCCATAGGGCAGGGGCGTTTGTGAATGGAGACAGGGCGCCAATTTTTTGGGGTTGTTCTAATTTAGTTGAAGGTTCAATGGTTTCGTAAGTGTATTGGGGAACGTAGACTGTTCCGGTCTGGTTTAATTTTAAAAGGATTGGGCCGAGTATTAAAGCCGAGAAAAACGCGCCTACGAGGATGGCGATCTGCTGGTATCTTGGGGTGGCTCCGACGAGGAAACCGGTTTTTAGGTCCTGGGAGGTTGTTCCGGCGTTTGAGGCGGCAATACAAACAATTCCGCCAACTGATAGGGCTGTTACCTGATAGACCGGGTCGGTCCAGCCGAGCATTAAGAAGATAAGACAGGTTAGAAGCAGTGTTGCGACAGTCATTCCGGAGATCGGGTTTGATGAAGAACCGATTTCGCCGGTTAGCCGCGACGAGACTGTTGAAAAGAGAAATCCAAAAATTATAATCAGCACCGCGCCGGCAAGGTTCATATTTAACGGTTTTGAAAGCATAATTGCGATAATCAGGGCAACAATTCCGCCGAATACAACTCGCAAGGAAAGGTCGTGTTCTGTTCTCAACGGTTTTTCTCCCCCTGATTTAGTAGACTTTACCATATTTAATCCTTCTTTTATTCCGTGCAGGATAATTGGAAGGGAGCGAATCATACTGATGATTCCGCCAGCCGCCACGGCGCCGGCGCCGATGTAGAGAATGTAGGCGCTGCGGATGTCGTTGGGCGACATTTCTTTGATAGGAATTAATCCTGGCGCAAGCGGCGCGGTCAAGCCTTCTCCAAAAAATTTGATTGCCGGTATCAACACAAGATATGCCAGAACACCGCCGCCGCACATTATTGCGCCGAGTCTTGGTCCGATGATGTAGCCGACGCCAAGGAGTTCAGGAGAGATTTCAGCCGAGATTGAACCGCCTTTGTAGGCTATGCCGAAGACCTTTTCGGGTATCTCTTTCCAGCATTTTAGCGCCGACATTAAAATTTTGTAAACAAGTCCGATGCCGAATCCGATGAATATTGTATGTGCGCCTTTGTAGTCCGATTTATTCGCGTTGTCGGTTTGGTCGGCAGTTCCAGCTTTTAAGACCTCAGCGCAGGCTGTTCCCTCGGGGTATTTTAACTGGCGATGTTGTTTAACGATTAGCGCTCGTCTTAGTGGTATCATCATTAGAATTCCGAGCAATCCGCCTAAAATGGCGACCAGCATTACGCGCGAGATTTCAAGGTCAAAACCCAGAATAAGGATCGCCGGCATTGTAACTCCGATGCCGAAGGCTATTGATTCTCCGGCGCTGCCGGCGGTCTGAACGATATTGTTTTCAAGGATTGTGGCGCGCCGTATTCCGAATTTTGAAAATATTTTAAATAAGGTGATAGAAATTACTGCCACGGGTATGGATGCGCTTACTGTAAGGCCAACTTTTAAAACAAGATAGAGCGAGGAGGCGCCGAAAATCATTCCCAGAACAACACCGAGAAACAGAGGCAGCGGTGTTAATTCTGGAATGACCCTATGCGCGGGTATGAATGGTTGAAATGCGTCTTTCTCCCGCGTCTGATGTTGAGAACCCGGTTTTTCGTTTGATTCATTTACAGCCATAAAGCCGATACAGAACCTATTAGGCTATATGGTTGGATTTGATGTCAAGGTTTTGTCTTATAATATTTACAAGCGCGGTCGGCATATAAGGTTTTAGGAGAAACTGCCAGTGTTTCAAATCAGCGAACTCAATCTGGGAAAGGTCCGGGGTGTAGGCGCTTGTAATTACAACTTTAAGGGTCGGTTTTTCGGTGCATAATTGCGCGGCGAGTTGCCTTCCGCTAATACCTTTCGGCAACACGATGTCTGTCAGCAACAAAGAAATTCTATCTTTATTCTTACGCCATAACTCAAGCGCCTGAATGGCATCGTGGGCTGTCAACACATTAAAGCCGCACTGTTCAAGCACCGCTTTTGTCATTTCTCTGGTTTTT
This sequence comes from Verrucomicrobiota bacterium, assembly GCA_039793825.1. Classification (GTDB taxonomy): domain Bacteria; phylum Verrucomicrobiota; class Verrucomicrobiia; order Limisphaerales; family JAKPVM01; genus JAKPVM01. The sequence goes on from JBAMMJ010000086.1 coordinate 2,126, forward strand.
TCTTCATCTTCAACAAATAAAATAGTTTCGCCTGCCGCTTTTTTCCAGCGATGGCTATCTTCCTGTTTGAGCGTGTCGGAGTGTTGTACCGCGGGCAGATAAATGGTGAATTCAGTTCCTACGTTTAACTGGCTTTGAACTTCAATCCATCCTTTGTGCTGGTAGACGATATTTTGAACCATAGCCAGTCCCAGTCCTGTGCCTTTTCCCTGTCCTTTTGTGGTAAAGAACGGCTCAAATATTTTAGGCAAATCCTCCGGTTTAATTCCGCAGCCGGTATCTTTTACCGATATGATAATATATTCGCCTTGCTTCAAATCCTGACGTTTGGGCAATTGTTGCGCCGGGATAAATTTTGAAGATGTTGAGATAGTTAACCTGCCACCTTTTGGCATTGCGTCGCGGGCGTTAACCACAAGATTCATAATCATCTGTTCCATCATACCGATGTCTGCGAGGATTGTTGGAATATCTGGTTTTATCAGGCATTCAAGTGTTATGTGCTCGCCTATTAACCGCTTCAACATCTTGGTCAGGTTTTCAATAACTGTATTTATGTTAATCACTTTAGATTCAAGTTTTTGTTTGCGGCTAAAGGCAAGGAGCTGGCGTGTCAATCCCGCGGCGCGTTCCGCGGCGTCGGCAATCTGGTTTATTGAATCCTGAAGTTCTGGCGGAGTTAGCGGGTTCATCATCAGCAAACTTGTATGCCCCTGAATAACTGTAAGGATATTGTTGAAATCGTGAGCGACGCCGCCTGCGAGCGTGCCGATGCTTTCAAGCCGCTGCGAGTGACGCAATTGTTCTTCCAGAGATTTCTTTTCGGTTATATCGTTGAATATAAGAATTGCGCAATCTTCAATCCCGAGTTTCACGCGTTCGGCTGATACCGAAACATTTCTTAATTCGCCTGTTCTGGTTTTAATGTTAATGTCGTGGTTACGCGTTGAGACGCCAGCGCGCAATTTTTCAATTGCCTTCAAACAATCTTCGTTCTTTTCAAATAATTGCAATTCTTCCGCAGTATAGCCAATTATCTTATCTTTATTGAACTTTGTTAATTCCAGAAAACTTGGATTCACTTCAATAAATCGGCAATCGCGCAATGTGACTATGGCAATGCCGGCCGGGCTTGAATTAAATATTAGTTCAAATCTTTTATGCAACACTTTTAGTTCCTGCTCCAGTTCTTTTCTTTTTGTGATATCGGATTTTATAGCGACAAAATGAGTAATATGATGTATTTCATCAAACACGGGGGTAATGGTCATATCTTCAACGTATAAGGAGCCGTCTTTGCGCCGATTAGTAATTTCGCCCCGCCATACTCTACCCGAACAGATTGTTTCCCACATCTGTTTGTAAAACTGGCTGGTATGCCTTCCTGATTTCAATATACTCGGTTTTTTGCCGATAACCTCTTCAAGTTCGTATCCTGTGAGTTGAGTAAATGCCTGATTTGCCCAGACTATTAAACCGTCTGTGGTTGTTATGATGACGGCATTTCCGGCAGATTCAATCGCAGCAGCCTGTAGCCGCATTATGGCGTGAACCCTGCGTCGTTCGGTGATGTCTCTCATCGCGCAGAGGATTCGCGGTTCTTTTTCTCCTGGTATATGAATCTGATTAAATCTTACCTCAGCCCACACAGATGATTTATCTTTGCGGACAAATTCAAGTTCTATCGTTTTTGAATTAGATACCTGCAACTCACAGGAGGAAAATTCGTGCAGTTTATTTTTGAATTCAATGACGGAGTTTGGACTAAGCGTTTTTTCAAACGATTTGCCGATAAGTTCGTTTTCTGTGTATCCGAGAAATTTCCGAGCCGACAGGCTGATGTCGGTAATTGTCAAATCCTGCTTTATGATGCAAATCACATCTGAAATGTTTTCTGCTAAAGTCCGATATTTAGCCTCGCTCAGGGCGAGCAGTTCAATCGCTCTGCGGGCTTCGGTAAAATCTGTAAATATGCTTAATAACAGCGGGACGTCGCCTTCGGTTTCAAAAAAGGAGTTAAAGACCTCAAAATATGCCTTGCGCCCGTTCCACAATTTATATTCGTCATTAATGCGATGAGAGAAATTCCTTTCTTTGAATCGTTGAATAAAAGTTTGTTGAATTCTGTCTGCTATTTCAGACGCATAGATGGAAGAGATTGGTTTTCCTTCAAGTTCCTCTCGCGGTTTGCCGACAATATCGCAGAACGCCTTATTAACGCGCACTATTAATCCATTTTCGTCAGCCAGTCTAAAACCAACTGGCGAATGTTCCCATACAAGGCGGAAAAGTTCTTCGGATATCATTAATGCGTTGTGCTCGCGGATTTGCTCCGTGATATCCCGCAATAGGGCAACTTCAGCGCGTCTACCTTTAAAATTGAACGCACGCGCAGTAATCTCTACCAGAATTATTGAGCCGTCTTTTTTCTTATGACGGCGCACGATGTGTTCAGCCGTGCCGTCAGTTGTTCTGGCTATTTTATTATCCATCAAATAGAAATCTTCTCTCATCGGCTGGATATCCCTAATTGTCATTGAGAGGAACTCCTCCTCTGAATAGCCATAGTGCGCCACCGCGGCGCTGTTCACAGCAAGAAATTGAAATGTCTCAAGGTCGTAAATCCACATCGGATTTGGGTTTTTGTAAAAGAATTCCTCCGATTGTTTCTGGCTATAGAAAAGTTTTTCTTCAAGCCTCTTTTGTTCGGTAATATCGCAAAAATAGCCGATAATGTAAGTCACCTGTTCAACTGCGAGTCGGTCAACTTTTACCTTCAGCCAGACCTCAGAATTGTCGTGCTTTTTAAAAGCAATTTCAAATTCTGCCGTTGTGCCGCTTGCCGCCGAATGAAATATCGGCGCAAGAGACTGAAGGTTTAAGCAGGCGAGAATTTCATCAATTGGTTTGCCGACAGAATAAGAATTGTCAATGCCTGTGAATCTTTCTATTGATTTGTTCCAGAAAACGCAATTCAGATTTTCGTCGCACAGGATGATACCTTCTGCGGCGTTATCCAATACCAACGCGCTTATCCCTTTTAACAGTCCCATATTAAAATCCCAATTTTACAACCCCTAAAATATTCCCGCGTTAAATGAAATCTGATGGCTTATGATATTTTGCGTAATCGCGCATAGCGATCACGTTTTGCGGCGGAGTGTTTCTCGGAACTTCGCATCCTGCGCCAACGATGTACCGGGAGCCGGCTTCTCTATGGCATTTTGCAATGTTCGTTTTTACATCTTCCGGCGAGCCATTTTTTAAAATCCGCACCGGGTCAATATTGCCGAGCAACACCTGATTTTCTCCCATCGCCGCGCGTGCTTCGCTCATTGGTGCCAAAAAATCAAGGTCAACAATTTCACAGCCCAGTTGTCCCATTCCGCGCAATATCTTGCGGGTGTTTCCGCAGATATGAAGCCGAACGCGCGTTCCCATTTTATGCAGACCGTCAACGAGTTTCTTTTCATAAGGGAAGACGAATTGTTCGTAAAATTTGGGTCCTATTAATGATGCGGCGGCGTCGCCTACGCCCATTAAGTCAATCCACGCTTCAATTTGCGCCTTTGCAAATCGCAATTCCATTTCTACGACAAATTCAAACAGGTCAATAACAAATTGCGGCTCATCGTAGAAGTCAAGCATAAGGTTGTTAATTCCCCGCAAATCAGCTGCTTCGGCGCAAGGTCCTTCAATCCAGCCTTCAATCAATTTGTCGTTTTTTACCTTTTCCTTGAACAACGCAGCTGCTTTTACGCGGTCGTGCATCCTGCCGCCGCCCAGCGGGTCTGGAATTTTTAGCGTTGCGAGCTTTGACTTATCAAGTAGAAGAGCGGCTTCCTCAACGATAGCGGGCGGCTGGTTTTCAAAATACTCAATAGTTGCTCCGCAATCCGCCGCCTCGCGCGCGGGGTCGGAGATGCAAGAAACGTAATCAAAATCGTATTTTTCGGCTACGCGCAGTTGAGCTTCAACAAGGACCTGATAATCAGCGGCATATTTGCCATAAGTTACACCGGCGGTGTCTGCGGCAAACATCATTGTGATAGGCATTAACGGCAGGCAGTCAACCTCTTTGCCGTCAATATGGGCTATGATTCGTTCTTTGCCAGTCATCGTTTGTTTGCTCTATTTTGTCTTACCGGTCATAAGAAAATTACGCGCAACAAATAAAAACAAAGAAATCAAGTTGTTGAGTATATTATTGAATACATTAATAAACCTTGATTTTATTAAAATTTGAAGATAATTAAAGGAAAATTTTTATAAATTTTTGAATCCGAAAATCTTCTGCATTAATCAGGCTTTGGCGGCTCGCAGCTGGCGCAGTTTTGGTTATGGTCTGAGATTATAGGAGGTTTATTGTCACTGTTTTCAATGACAGGTGGTGACGGCATTTTCATTTCATTTTGCAATAAATTATAAGAGACCAATTCTTTGTCTTCTTTTGTAAATCTTGAGAAGGTGGTAAATCCGACGATAAATAAAACAAGCGCGGCAATATCCAGTGATATTGGTTGAAATTGGGCTGATTGAGTGGGATCGGAAAACAGATAACCTGATATTTCCACTTTTGAATAGGCGAGAACAAACGCTGTCAGGTTGTTGAACGCATGGCACAAAATACAGAGCGGCACGGAGGAGGTGCGAATATACACCCATCCAAGCGCTATGCCAATGAGAGTGGTTGGCAGAAGCATCCACGGATTCAAATGCAGAAGACCGAATAACAAAGACGATACCAGAAGCGCAACGGTCTTTGAATGGTTCATCAAAAGCCCGCGCAATATGATTCCCCTCAAAAAGATTTCTTCAACAATCGGCGCAATAATAACTATAGAAAAAAATGTCCCTATCTGTGATTCTTCTGAAAAGATTTTTTCCATAACGGTCTTGATGGACTGCGGAGCAGGGAGGAAATATTGAGTGATGTTGTCTACCTCAGATGCTAAAAAATGCAATCCCAGAAATCCGAGCAACGCAAACGGCAGCAATCTCAATTCAAATGGCGTTAATGAAAATATTGATGTTATTGAATAACCGCCCCACAATATCGCGACAGCGACAACCACCGCAAATGAACTTATAGACGCCAAAGATATAGTTATCCAGCTCTGGGCAAGGTTTAGCTTTAATAAACCTGACAGAATACCGAACACAACATTGGTCCAGAGGATTATCATCGCAAAGATTATTACAAGGACTACGCTCTGCCACAGGTTTGGAAATCTGGTGTTGTCGTTCATAGATTGCAATTTATTTTAAACATCTGAGTTATTTCTTTCGGATGCCAGCCTCTGCGCAAGCACTCTTCGGGTTGGGACATAATGTGCCACGAACTCGCGCCTGAATTCCTCAAAAGTTCCATTTTGTATATGGTGACGGATGTCAGCCATCAACTGCATATAAAAATGAGAGTTGTGAATGCTCACCAATCTCAAACCGAGGATTTCTTTCACATTTAAAAGATGTCGGATATAAGCGCGAGTAAAGTTTTTGCAGGCAAAACAATTGCATCCTTCCTCAATTGGTTTAAATTCAGCTTTGCAGGCGCCCCCTTTAATTGCGAATGTGCCGCGCCGTGTAAATGCGGTGCCGTTTCTTGCCACGCGCGTTGGCAGGACGCAATCAAACATATCCACGCCGCGCGCGACCAGTTCCACAATTTGCGCCGGAGTTCCGAGTCCCATAGCGTATCGCGGTTTTTCTACAGGCAGATGCGGAGTTGTTAATTCCACTGCCTTAAACATTTCAGGTTCTGGCTCACCTACACTCACGCCGCCGATTGCATAGCCGTCAAAGTCAAGCCCAACAATTTTTTTAGCGCACTGCTCGCGAAGCTCTTTATTGCATCCCCCCTGAACTATCCCAAAAACAAGCTGTCCCGGCGCCCGCGGTTGATTCCTGCATTCTATAGCCCAGCGGATCGTTCGTTCAACCGCGAGTTTTTGTTCTTTATAAGGCGCGTCGTGTGCCGGGCACTCATCAAAAACCATCGCGATATCGGAGCCGAGCAACCGTTGAATTTCCATTGCCTCTTTTGGTCCAAGAAAAAGCGGTGCTCCGTCAATGTGCGAACGAAATTCCACTCCATGCGCTCGGACCTTACGAATCTTTGCAAGGCTGAAGACCTGATAGCCGCCGCTGTCAGTCAATATTGGCAGATTCCAGCTTATAAACTTATGCAAACCGCCGGCGGCTTTTATGATTTCAATCCCGGGTCGTATTACAAGATGATAGGTGTTGCCGAGAATAATCTGGACGCCCATTTCAAGAAGTTCTCGCGGGTCAAGCGCCTTTACGCTGCCTTGCGTTCCCACTGGCATAAAGACAGGTGTTTCTATAACCCCGCGCGCAGTGTGCAATCTCCCAAGCCGCGCCCCTGTTTTTGTATCAATCTTTAACAGCTCAAACATATAATGTCTTCACAATTTATAATTGAATTCACATTTTAATATCAAACATATATGCGAATTGTTTAAAAACAGGCTTTACTTGGCACTTATTAAATTGCGGCAAATCCTATAAAAATATGTTTCCCTGAATCATTAGCATTCCAGGAAAAAAGGCACTTTTGGATGAAATAAGATTTTTCAAAATTATTTAGT
>JBAMMJ010000087.1:0-8700 GCA_039793825.1 Verrucomicrobiota bacterium
AATGATAAAACCAGAGTCCTGCGACCACGAACATTGATAAAATAAAAAGATAACGTCTTTTCCTGAAAACGAAAATTACGCCAATGATTGCAAGACCGAGTAACGCCCCAAACTGATAGAGAAGTTGAGTTAACGCTTCAACCCATAGATCAAGTTTTACAAGATTTTCTATATGGAGATTATACGGACGATACCCACACAGGTTTCGCAATACTAAATAAACAACTCCCGGAACAAAAATAGCAATCCATACAGGAATTTCATCCAATACCAGACGCAAACCAAACTTGTTCGTAAGTCTGACTTTATTTCTTTTTAACCTCAATAAAAACCTCGTAAGACATAAAAACAGGGCAATAGCAAAACCTGATTCTTTTAAAAACGGTAGTAATACCGCGCATTTAAATGAATAAGTTTTGTATAGTTTTTGTGGTGGTGTGCCGAGAAAACGATAGTAATCCAATAAAATTGTTGCAAGAAGAGTGACTATCGGCATTTCAAGATAAAGCAGAGGCGCTTGATAAAGCATTATAGGCGTCAGACAGATTCCGATTGTAAATAGAAGCGATAATGTTCTTTTTTTTAAAATTTTGGCGCCATTTATGAATAGAAGTAGGGCAAAAAAGCAAATAGAAATTAATGGTAAAAGTCGCATCACACCAATTGGCGGCGGCATTGAATTCCCCCAACACTCAAAGCTTGTGCTTCCCAAAAATGCCGATAGCCACGGTTCAAGTATTGGATATCGCAATGAGCGTTCATAAATCAAACTGTCATTGAACCCGTCAGCAAACATAACAACTGAAATCGCAAAACCTGCAAGGAATAGAGAAATAATCGCAAGAGTCGCAAGCCTAATTCTGGACATTTTGAAAAAAACAAACAGAGCCGTCGCTGCAATAATAAAAATTATCACAAGTGGATTTTTAACCAGATTTACCAGTAGAAGCTGGCAGATTTCAATTGAAATTGCGTGGTAATGTTCGTCACCGCCGTAAGAGAAATCAACATTCAAACTGGTGCTGAAAATTAACGCAATTAGAGATACTATAAGTAGCAAGAATTTGTTGTTGAGCGGCAGGTTGTTTAAAACAAATGGCTTGGAATACCCGGTTCTGTCACGTGTGGAATGAAACTTAAATCCAATAAAAATCCATACTACGCCGACAATTGTTAAGCCAAGATTTAACAAGTTTATCTGAGATTGTGACAGATTTTTGTGGCTGCCTACCGCTTGTGCTATCGGAGTGAATAAGAAGCAGAAGATATAAATTATTGGTAGGAAAAGAATATCAAAAAATGTGAAAACTTTTCGGTCAACTTTTAGTAAAATCTGTACCAAAAGCAAACTAATAGCGAGGAACTTTATAACAACAACAGGAGAAAAAGTATATATCCCCAAACATAACGCAATAATAAAAATATTGTTCCACACCATTTTCATCGCAATTATTCCTTTGCAATTATAATGAAAATGAAATGAATTACCCTAATTTTTTTATGATTATTTTGGCAAATGTAGTTCTAATCCGAGATAGAGAAACAGTAATAGTAACATCGCGTTTGTTTTCAAATGTCAAAAAAAACGTATTAAAAAGGGGTGGAAAACCAACATGATAACTTCATTTGGGAATAACAAAGATTAAGGAAATATTTAGATAGTTAATAAAAAAAAATAAAATAAGTATTGACAATTTCTGAAAAATATTTTAAAAATTTAATTAACTATGAAAAACCAGCTCAAGACCATCGCGATTGCAGCGGCAGTTTTTGCGGCGGCCGTTGCTTCTTCATACGCGCAAGTTAAGGTTGCAGGCAACCTGTTGATTGACCTACACGCCTCGCGAGGAGTTGTCACCAACCAGCAAGGCAGAATCCTTGAATGGAAGAATTTCGGAACGAAAGGAGGGAGTTTTGTTCCATTTGGACTTCCCGATACTTTGCCGGGAATTAGCAATCTGGCTGGTCAGGTATCAATCGGTTTTGACGGCGGCGATTATTTAAAAGGCACGATACCCGCGCCTGATGAAATAACAGGTAGCGCTGCACCGGCAAATGATTACACAATAGAGGTTTGGGTGAACAACCCGGCAATAGCGACCGAAGAGTGCGTCTTTAGCTGGGCGCGTCGCGGTGGCGGTAATGGGACAGGGGCTCAAATTAATTACGGAAGCAGCACTGGCGCTGATGGTTTTGGCGCGGTATCCCACTGGGGCCGTGCCGCAGATATGGGATGGAATACTGTGCCTGCCGCTGGGCAATGGCACTTAATCACCGTAGTCTATGACGGATCAACTGAATATCTTTACCTTGACGGCGTGCTGCAATACAGCGAGGCGAAAACTTTGAACATCCGTGTTGGCGAGCCGATGACAATAGGAACAGCGTATGAGGCTTCGTTCATACCCTCCAAGCAGTATTCCGGCTTTGTCGCAAGTTTAAGGGTTCACTCTGGTGTTTTAAGCGCTGCCGATGTTGCCGCAAATTATGCCGCTGGTATCAATGCTCAACAGGCTGTTTATGCGCTTCAGCCAACCGATATCGGAACTGAAACTGCTACAATTAACGGATATCTTGCTCTGGATGGTGCAAACGTTACTGTTTTCTATGGAACTGTGAATGGCGGGACGGATGCGGGTGCGTGGCAGATGAGTATAGATTTAGGGCAGTTAAATGCCGGATTTTTCTCTGCGCAACTTATAAATTTGTGGGATTTGCAACCTTATTTCTTTAAGATTCGCGCGGTAAAAGATAATGTGACTTACTGGTCTGACCAGACAGGCACGTTTAGCACAGTGACATCTCCGCCTGCAATAGGTAATATTGGCGCAAAAACTGTAACGACAGTTTATGCACGTCTATATGGAAATCTGACAGCAACTAACTGGGGCGTTACACAGGTTAAACTTTGCATCGGGAAAACTGATGGCGGGGCTGAGTTATCCCAATGGGAACAGGTTTATGATCTTGGTGTAAGGAGCGTCGGCGTTATTGAGGCAAAAGTTTCTAATCTACAACCCGGAACATTATATTATTACAGGTTTTATGCGGAAAACGCTGCTGGAGGGGCATTTGCACCGGCTTCTGCCACTTTTACCACTGCTCCTTATTTTGACAGAAGCGGTTATGAGTATTTCTCTACAATTACTTTCAATGGATATACACAAACGGAAACATTGACTAATTTCCCGGCGCTTGTTGTTCTTGGACCGGCAATTCAGGGATTTTCTTACGCGGATTTCAAATCGGGCAATGCCGATCTCAAATTTGTTGATGCCAATGGCACCGAACTCAAACACGAGATAGAACTATGGGATACAAGCGGTAATTCCTACATCTGGGTGCAGATACCTGAACTAACCAACAATATGGTAATTTCTATGTTCTGGGGTAAAGCCGGGGTTTCTGAGCCAGGTTATCGCACAGACCGTTCGGTGTGGAGTGATGGATTTGCTGGTGTATGGCATATGAATACGAAATACTCCCAGAATGCGGCTCAGAATGCGTTCCATATTGATACAGTCAGCAATCCTGCCAATATGAACGATACTGTGGGCAAGATTGGTATTGCTCAGGCTTTAACCCCGAACGTTTATGCCACGGCTGGCGATCTTGATATGGGGACAAATATAACTATGTCTGCTTGGGTTTGGGCAAACACCTTAAATGCTGAACATCATTTCATTGGCAAAGGCGATTCGTATTTGTTGTGGTCAACCACAGGCGGGACAGGAAGGTGGGAGATTAATCCTTGGGGTGGCGACGTGGCTGCCACTTTGCCGGGGGTTAATCAATGGTTCCATATTGTAGGTGTATGGGACGGGGCTGTTCAGACCATTTACGTAAATGGCGTTAAAATGACACAATGGAATAAATTCTCCTACATTGTGAACAGTTCTTATCCGTTCTGCTTTGGTGCGTTCCTCGGCAGTTGGACTGGCAGATATCACGACGGTAAACTTGATGAATGCCGTGTTGAAAATGTATCGCGTTCAGCCGCGTGGATATGGGCTTCTTATAAAAATCAGGATGCTCCTTATCAATTTGCCACATACAGTGCAGCCAGCTGGCTTGGCGCTCCGATTGCTCTCGGTAATTTGAGTGTTTCCAGGATAAATTCAGCGTCTGCAACATTTGCTGCGACTCTATTCTCTGACGGGGCGGTCGGCGTTACAAGCTGGGGCTTTGCGTGGGGTACATCGCCCGCCCCAACAGAAAACGAGGTCGCATTTAGCGGCTATACAAATGCTCCATTTAGCTTCGCAGCGGATATTAATTCGCTCCAACCAGGCACACATTATTATTTCCGCGCATGGGCACGAAACGATGCTGAAGGTAAAGTTTACTCTGCCGATGGCGAATTTTACACAGAACCTGATGCGGCATCAGATGTTGTCATAAACAACATTCAGAACAACCAGATGACTATAACCTGGACAAAACCGGTAAGCGCCACAGGCAGTATTGTTCTTGTTCGCGAAGGCGGAGTGGTCACAGCCAAACCTGTGGATGGGGCAAATTACAACCCTAACGCGGCATTCCAGCAAGGCGATGACCTGGGCGGCGGATGCTATGCTGTTTATATTGGTTCAGGCAATCAGGTGACAGTCAGTGACCTTGTCCCCGGTAAAACTTATTATGTTGCCGTATACACTTATGCCGGGCAGGGAACATTGATTAATTATTATACAGCGAGCGCAGCGATAGCCTCTGCGCAAGCCGCAAATGTTCTGGGTAAGCCAATCGTTGGCGGCAGATTGTTGATTGACATTAACGCAGCGCAAGGCGTTGTTACCGATGAGAATGGTCTGGTTAAGGAATGGGTTAACTACGGCGCGATTGGTGGTAGTTTTGTTGAAGACACATCTGTTCCAAGCGATCCTATTAAAGGAACAACTGGCGGTCAGAGAGCCGTTATTTTTAACGGAGCAAATCATCTTAAAGCCACATTTACCGCGCCGCGTGAAATTACCGGAAAAGATTCGCTTGGCAATCCTGATGACTATGCGATAGAAATCTGGGTGTATAACCCGTCAATCGCTAATGAAGAGTGGATATTCAGCTGGGGCAAACGTGGGACAGACAATCGCTGCGCATCGGTTGGTTACGGTGCGCATGGAACGTGGGGCGCAATAGGGCATTGGGGTCCTGGTGACGTCGCTTTCTCAGGCGGAGTTCCGACTGCCGGGACGTGGCACCACATTGTTTATGTTTACGACGGTGTTGCTAACTACATTTATGTTGACGGGGTTTTGAACACTGTTAAACCGAATAACCTTAATATCTGGGATGATGGTCCTGTAGTTCTTGGCGATCTATTCTGTGATGGTCCGTTCAGCTATTCAAACATCCCATTCTCGGGTTCGTTAGCTGCATTGAGAGTGCATTCAAGAATACTCACAGCAGAACAGGTTGCAAACAATTTCGCCTTAGGTCCGGGAGTTCTTTCAGGACCGGTGAGTATTGTTGCTCAACCTTTAAGCAAGGTGATACCAGAATTTGACAATGCTACATTCAGTGTTTCGGTTGATGGCGAACCTCCAATTTATTATCAGTGGTTCAAGAATGGTCAACCAATCCCGAGCGCCACGAATAGAGTATTTACATTTACAAACGCCACAGAGGTTGATAATGGCGCAATATTCTATGTTGTCTGTTCTAATATTGTTAACGGGCAGGTGTTCACTGCGCAAAGCGATCAGGTCACGCTGACTGTACTAACTATTGGAGAAATGTTAACCCATAGATACAGTTTTGATGGCAATATGCGTGACAGCGTGGGCACTGCGCATGGCACATTGAGAAAAGGTGCTTATATCCAGAACGGAATGCTTGTGCTTGCAGGAAGCGGTCAATATGGTGAATTGCCAGGAGGTTTGATAACAGGTTACACAAACGTAACGATTGAATTCTGGGCAAGTTTCGGAAATAATGGAAATTGGTCACGCGTGTTTGATTTCGGAGACAGAAATTCTGCCAACTTGGGGAGAACTTATATCTTCTTCAGCCCGCATTCAGGAAACGCGGATCACAGGGCAAGTATTGCCGCTGGTTCGGGCGATAATGCAGGCTCCACGCGAGAGGAGTTTCTGGTTGGAGGCGGTATTCTTGATAATTTAGGTATGCAGCACATTGTTTGCGTGTACGACCCACCTAAGGGGATTATGAAGATTTACAGAAACGGTATTTTAGAAGCGCAAAGAGGAATTTCAATTCAGTTAACAGAGATTAATAATGTCTATTCCTGGTTAGGCAGGTCTTTGTATCAACCAGATGCATTTATGAACGGTTCAATTGAAGAATTTAGAATTTACAATGGCGTTTTATCAGATGCCCAGATTGCTATGAATTATACTAATGGACCAAATGCCGCGATAGGGTATGGACCGGTTGCATTTGTTGAACAGCCGCAGAGCCGAACGGTATCTGAAGGCAACTCGGTGGTATTGTTCGCGCGCGCTTATGGCAGACCGCCGATCAGCTATCAATGGTTCAAGAATGGTCTGCCAATTGAAGGCGCAACAAATATGATTTATGTTACAGAAAAGTTATACGTTGCCGATAACGGTATTCAATTCTTCTGCAAAGCCTACAATGAAGTAAATGGTCAGACAGTAGAGGCTCAAAGCGATATTGCCGTAATTGAAGTTGTGGGTACTGATTTGGCGTTGTTACATCGTTACACCTTTGATTTTGATGCATCGGATTCTGTTGGTATTGCTGATGGAACATTGAGGGGAGGCGCTGTTGTTCAGGATGGAAAGGCTTATTTCAATGGCATGGATGCCTACATTGAATTGCTACCGCATATGATTGACTATCTTGACGCAGTAACAATTGAATTCTGGGCAGAAATTACCAACAGTGCAGCCTGGACTCGCGTGTTTGACTTTGGTGATATTAACGCTGCAAACCAAGGCAGAACATATCTGTTCTTCGCTCCAAATACTCACTGGAATGGCACCCGCCTTGCGATCACAGATTCAGACCCGGGTGGAAATGGCGAAGTTGTCATTGATACTCCGGGCGCAACTTCTTTGAACAACAAGGGAATGATGCACGTCGTCTGCGTGGTCGATCCTCCAAACCACTTTATGGCGGTATATACCAACGGTGTGCTTGCGGTTTCGCGGACAGACCTTGATATGCCACTTTCAAAAGTTGTCAACAATTACTCATTTATCGGCAAATCGCTGTATGGCGTGGATCCTTATTTGAACGGCGCTATTGATGAGTTTAGAATATACAGGGGCGCGCTAACTCCTGAAGCCGTGTATCAGAATTATCTTCAGGGACCATCTGTCCTGCCACAAGGCGGCGCGCCGGCAATTGTTGTTCAACCGCAATCGCAGACGATTGAACTGAGTTCAAATGCAGTTTTGAGTGTGGTCTCAGTTGGCACCGCTCCTATTGCATATCAGTGGTATGATGGTATGGACCCAATACCCAACGCAACTAATGCAACGTTGAATTTAGGCGCATCTACAATGGCAATGTCGGGACACGATTATTCAGTAACTATTTCTAACCTCTACGGACAGGTAACGAGCGAGCCAGCCGTGATCACTGTTGTTGATACACAGCCACCAACAGTTATTTCTTATCCAGTAACCGTGCAGTTGTCAGTGGGAGAACAATGCACCGCTGTACTTCCTGATCTTACAACCAATGTGGTAGCAAACGATCCATCAGGAGAAATAACTATAGCTCAATCTATACAACCCGGAACTACTTTGCAAAAAGGTGAATACAAAGTTGTTTTAACTATCACAGATTCAAGCAACAATTCAGTCACACGAACCTCTATTGTGACGGTTGCAGATACAACCGCCCCTGCTATTGTTTCCTATCAAGCATCGTATATTCAAAACGTTCCACAAGGCGGAATGGGAGTTGTTCCAAACTTAGTCGGTTCTGTTACCGCGATAGATAATTGTGATGGCGCTTCCGTCACCATTACTCAGGATATGCAAGCAGGAACCGAGGTTGGTCCTGGGACATATCCAATTCAGGTTAGCGTTTCCGATTCATCCGGCAACACTACTAATTTAACAATTACATTTATTGTAAACACAATTCCCGTTGCCAGTTCGCAACAGGTGAATATGATGGAAGATGAATCTGTTAGTATAATTTTGAGCGGGAATGACTTTGAAAGCCAACTCTTGCTTTACTCAATCAATTCTCTGCCCGCAAAAGGTATTCTTAAGGGGTATGTGAGTAATCTTACGAATTTAGTGCAACTAACTTCGGAGAATATTGGACTCCCGTTACTGTCAAATATTGTCGTTTATATACCGAATACAAACTATTATGGCGAAGATTCATTCACATTTAGTGTCAGCGATGGACTCGCGACAAGCGCTGTGGCTAACGTTCAGATTACAATTGAGAATGTAATTGATGGAATTGTAGTTCCACCAATTGCTGCTGAAACATTAGAGGATAGCATTTTCCAGACAGTCCTGAATGCTGTCAGTCTTGATAACTTGCCTGTTTCATACAGCCTTGTGTCAACAACAACTCCAAGAGGCGGACAGGTTTCTCTTGTCAATAATACATTAAGTTACACGCCGCCATCTAATTTTAATGGTGTTGACACAATACAATATGTCGTCACAGACGGATTAACAACTATAACACAGGAAGTTCAAGTCGTAGTTGCTCCTGTTAACGATGTTAGGCCATATCCGTTTAACC
>JBAMMJ010000088.1:0-3338 GCA_039793825.1 Verrucomicrobiota bacterium
GTATTTTGACCGATTATGGAATCAATCGTTGAGTTCAATGTTAATGATTTAGGAAATAATTCTGAATCTTTGCGATCGGTAGAAATTTTTTTTGGGAGCGGTTTCAATTTTTAAATGTTGATGGGCTTTCGGCGGGGTTGAAATTAAATGCGGTTAAACCAGCGTGGTAAAGATTGAATTATAAGTGTTTCTGGGATTGGAGGGGGTTGAAGCATTGGATACGGTTGGATATGAGGGTGTGGTGAGCAGGACAAACTGACGGCGATGGTCGGGAAATTTTGTGAAAAAAAGAAAATTTA
The DNA here is from genome assembly GCA_039793825.1 of Verrucomicrobiota bacterium. Lineage (GTDB taxonomy): Bacteria > Verrucomicrobiota > Verrucomicrobiia > Limisphaerales > JAKPVM01 > JAKPVM01. The sequence continues at coordinate 300 of JBAMMJ010000088.1, forward strand.
ATTGACAGTTAAAGACATTCTTATTTATTTATAAATTGAAAATATAAGCAATATTTATGGAAAGAGTTAATAATTCTTTTGTCGGCCAGATCGTTTCGGTTCTTAAAGAACAGCGAGTTTTCTATCCGGACCCGGAGTTTTCAAAAACTGCGCACATCAAATCGTTCGCTCAATATAAACGGATGTATAAAGAATCAATTGAGAATCCGGAGCGGTTTTGGGGCAGGATGGCTAATCAGGAGCTTGTGTGGTTTAAGCCGTATAAAAAGGTTTTAAAGTGGAAAGAACCATTTGCCGAGTGGTTTGTAGGCGGAAAACTTAACGTATGTTATAACTGTCTTGATAAGCATCTTTCCACTGCGACAGCGAATAAAGCCGCGATTATCTGGGAGGGAGAGCCTGATTCTCCGAGCCGTCCGGGGGAAGAACGGGTTTTGACATATCGGCAGTTGCATCGGGAGGTATGTTTGTTTGCAAATGTGTTAAAACGAAACGGAGTAAACAAAGGAGACAGGGTAATTATTTATATGCCGATGGTGCCGGAGGCTGCCGTGGCGATGCTCGCCTGCGCGAGGATTGGGGCGATACATTCGGTAGTATTTGGCGGATTTAGCGCCAATTCTGTTGCTGAGAGAATATACGATTGCAAGGCGACTGTGGTGGTCACAGCCGATGGCGGGTATCGGCGGGGTTCAATTGTCCAATTGAAGAAGAATGTTGATGAGGCTTTAACGCTTGTTGACAGCGAGGGGCGGCGTCTTGGCGAGACTGTGAAGAAGGTGATAGTTTTGAGACGGTGTTATAATGATATTCATATTGAGGAGGGGAGAGATGTGTGGTGGCACCGCGAGAATGAATATGTCAAACCGCAATGCGTTGCAGAACCGATGGACAGCGAAGACCCGCTTTTCATTTTGTATACGAGCGGTTCTACGGGTAAACCCAAAGGGATATTTCATACCACGGCAGGGTATTTACTGGGCGCAAAATTAACCACAAAATATGTTTTTGATATTCAGGAGACGGATATTTTCTGGTGCACAGCGGATATTGGTTGGATAACGGGACATAGTTACGTTGTTTATGGTCCGCTGGCTAATGGCGCAACAGTTGTGATGTATGAAGGGGCGCCAAACTTTCCGGAACCAGACAGATTCTGGCGGATTATAGAAAAGTATGGTGTCACCGTTTTTTACACTGCCCCAACCGCTATTCGCGCCTTTATGAAGTGGGGAGAAGAATTTCCCGCAAAGCACAATTTGAGCTCGCTTAGACTGCTTGGCACGGTAGGTGAACCGATTAATCCCGAGGCATGGATGTGGTATCGCAGGGTTATAGGTCAAAACCGTTGTCCAATCGTTGATACCTGGTGGCAAACCGAAACAGGTTCAATAATGATAACCCCCCTACCTGGAGCGATTCCGACAAAGCCCGGTTCAGCCACACTGCCTTTCTTTGGAATTTTGCCGGATGTGGTTGACGAGAAAGGCAAATCGCTTCCTGCTGATAGAGGCGGAAAACTGGTTATTAAAAGACCCTGGCCTTCTATGCTTCGCGGGATATGGGGGGACCAGAAACGGTATAAAGAACTTTATTGGAATGAAATTAAAAATTGTTATTTTACCGGAGACGGTTGTCGTCGCGACAAAGATGGTTATTACTGGATAGTCGGTCGTATTGACGATGTTTTGAATGTTGCCGGGCATCGGATTGGCACAGCAGAGGTTGAAAGCGCGCTTGTGAGTAACCCGGTCGTGGCGGAGGCAGCGGTTGTCGGACGCCCGGATGATTTAAAAGGACAGGCAATCGTAGCCTTTGTTACTCTCAAAAGCGGCATTACCCCATCGCACGAATTGCGGCAGAACCTACGCGACCACGTAGCGAAAATGATCGGCTCAATCGCCAGACCTGATGAAATCCGTTTTGCGGAGGCGCTTCCAAAAACAAGGTCAGGCAAAATTATGAGACGTTTGCTTAAGCAGATCGCGGCAGGCGTGGAGATAAAAGGCGACACGACGACCCTTGAGGACTACAGCGTGCTTGCCAGATTATCCAAGGCGGAGGATGAGGATTAAAGCGTGCAAAAAATTTAACAGGCTTTTTAATCTTATTGGAAATCCAAATATTTCATTGAATCATTGTTAGTTTTGAATCTGCCATATATTGAAAATTTACCACCAGTAAAACTCCAACCGAACACCATCGGGAAATTTCAGTCTATTTGTTATGGCGGATAGATAAGAGGAGTTAAGGTGCCCTGTTTTGGTAAAGGGGCTGGCAGGAATGTGCGGTATGGGATGGTTTATCTGGAGCTGCAAGATGATTTTTACAGACGCGAGGGTTCATAGCCAGAAAGCATAAAATTTTTTAATAATATTTTATTGGTTGTGGCATACAGATCGCACTCTTGCGGCATTGCATTATCAGGATTGAATTATTTCTTATATTAATGATTAAGAATTAAAGAAATATTGACATTATAAAAATAACTGATTTTATAAAGTGCAGATACACAATTAGCATAATAGAAGGGGATTATTATGACAGCGGATGACGTATTGCTTGAAGCTGAAGAGAAGATGATAAAGACCGAGCAGGTTATTCAGAACGAATTTGCTGGTGTCCGCACTGGTAAGGCTTCGCCCGCGCTTGTTGAGAATATAGTTGTTGAGGCTTATGGGGCGCAGATGCGGCTTCGCGAACTTGCCAGCATAACCACGCCGGAACCGAGGATGATATTGATACAGCCGTATGATCCGAGCACTGTTACGGCGATTGAGAAGGCGATTCAGAAAAGCAATCTTGGCGTTAATCCGGTTGTGCAGGGAAAGGTAATCAGAATAGTGTTGCCTGAACTGAGTCAGGAACGGAGGATGGAACTTGATAAGCTTGTCAAAAAGATGGCTGAAGATGGCAGGGTGGCAATCAGAAATGTTCGGCGCGAGGCTTTGGATCACTTAAAAAAAATTTTGAAAGAACATAAGATTTCAGAAGACGATTTTAAGGTTTATGAAAAAGACCTTCAGAAATTGACCGATG
>JBAMMJ010000088.1:3348-8576 GCA_039793825.1 Verrucomicrobiota bacterium
ATTATATCAAGAAAATTGACGAACATCTGGCAAAGAAGGAAAAGGAGATAATGACTATATAGGAACGGGTTTTAATTTTTGCGAGTCCCGGATTCAGAAGCGTCTTTTTTGAATTTTTCAGAATAGAGTCCGTAATGGAATTCTTCAGGCAGTTTATCAAGCCACGGTTTTTGCGAATTTGCCTGCTGGCAGCCGAGCATAAATAGTGTGCGCATATATTCAGTATCAAACATTCGTTTAGATTCTTTTTTGAAATCGCTTGGTATGAATTGAAGATGGAAATTGCCGCCGAGCGTTTGAACCAACGTTGCGATTCTAAAGATGTCAGCTGCGGCGTCGTATTTGGTAATTGTTGTTGAGGAGCGCGTGGCGATTTTGACGAGTGTGGGGTAAACGAGTTTTGGTTCTGGATGCAATCTGCCGTTCCTGATTACATACACATTTAATTGTCTATTGTCCCTGTCTATTCTTTTTTTAATTTCTTGAAGGTCAAGAACGCCGCCGGTGACAAATATCTGGTTTGCCACGCCTCCGTCAACGTGCATCTCCGGAAAAACAGGCGCGATGGTATTGGTTTGGGATATTGAGTTAGATGTGTTTGTTGAGAATCTTGAGTTTATATAAACAGGCGGGAAAAAGACCGGGATGGCGGCGGAGGCGAGCATAATATTGCGAATTAGCTGGATTTTTGATTTGGAAACCGGGGCGTCCATATTGTCGGAGACTACGTTTGTGGCTATTGCGCCGATGTCCCAGATAACTGGTCGTTGCGCGTCAAGGCTGGTAGTTTGAATATAAAGTCGTCTTCCCTTTTGATGTTCAAGAGCAATTTTTCTCACAAGCTCTTCATCCACATAGCGTTCAATCATTTTCTGCAGCGGTCTTGTGTCCGCGACTGAATCTGTGCGGAAAAGTTTGAAAGGACTTTTGAATTTAAATATCTGAACAGGTTTAATTTGTGTGTAAAGATTGCTTAATATTTGAAAACAACAATCATCGCCGACAAAGGCGAATGGGGCTATCATAGCGCCGGTGCTTATACCTGTTACGAGTTTAAAGCGCGGCAATTTGTTCTGGTGGTGCAAGCCGCAAAGGAAACCCGCGCCGTAGGCGCCGTCATCGCCGCCGCCAGATAACGCGAGGACGTTGATTTCTTTTGTCATTTCGCCGCTTTGCAGTTCCTGGTCAAAAGAGTCCAACATACTTTTCTGAAAGGCGTCGTTTTTCTGGTTTCCCCAGGCTCGGACTTCGGGAAGTTCTGGTGGATAAACAATCACATTCGGCGACTGCAGGGCGTTTTCAAATTGTCTGGCTATTGATGTGCCCATTAGCGGACGGCGGGCGGCGCATCCGCAAAGTAAGAGGATTATTAACAAAAACAGGAACAAAGGCTGTGTCAATTTATTAACCCGGCAATAATATGACAACGCTATCCTTTGGGCAGAAACCAGAATTCGTCCAATGTCATCCTGGTATGGATTCATTAATTTGATTTTATTTACTAAGTGAACCAAGTCAAAACGATAATTTTTTATATTTGGATGAGATCAGAGGTTTATAAATTGGGTAAATCGTCTTCGCTGAACAGTTTTTTCTGTTGTTTTTTTAATGCCTCAACATCAAGCTTTAACTTAAGTAATTCTTCCTTATGTTTTTCTATTTGAATTTTTAATTTATTTTTGTGGATTTGTTCCTGCAGATCGTCATTAGTTTTAGGGGTATCATTATTGTTATTATCTATTGTCATATTGTTGGCAAGTATCCGTTTAAATTTAAGCGAAACAGGAATTTATTTAAATATTAATTATTACACCGATGAGCCCGAAGAGCGCGGCGATAGCCCAGATCAACCCGACTGCCGTGACGTTATTGATGCCTTTTCTGACGAGCAGGTGGGAGATGTGATTTGTGTCGCCGACGTAGATGGGCTTCTTATTTATTAATCTGCGAACGACAACCTGAGTGATATCAAACAGTTGCACTAATAAAACAATAAGCGGTGTAATTACAGCCCATTCAATAGGGTGTTTTTTGGAGTAGAAATGCGGCAGGATAGCGATTACGGCGACGAGGTATCCAGCAAGGTGGCTGCCCGCATCTCCTAAAAACATAGTCGCTTTTGGATAATTGAACGGAAGAAAACCAATAAATCCGCCTGCAATCATCCAACAAAATGAAGAGACAAGATATTGTTCCCTGATCGCGGCAATAGAGCCGAAGGTTATTGCAGCGATGACCGCCAGACCGGCGCACAATCCATTCATATTATCAAGAAAATTCATTGCGTTCACGATTGTGAGGATCCATAAGACTGTGATTATGTAGCTTAAGGTCTGGTTTTCAATGAACAATGTTATCCGAACACCTGCAAAAGCCGTTGCTAAGGCAATGATTATTTGACCGAGAAATTTGATTGCCGGTTTTAACTCGTTTTTATCATCAAGCCATCCCAGAACAAGCATTGCCACAGAACCGCCGCAGATAGTGGTTAATTGGTCAAATCTTTTTCCGAACCCGTAAATAAATTGTTCTGCGATAGAAGGTGTTGGCAGGTTAAGTAACAGCGTGATATATGAACCTGATATGGTGAAGAAAATTCCTGTCATAACGCTTAATCCGCCGGCAAGCGCAATCGGTTCGGAATGAATTTTTCTATGACCGGGGTGATCAATAAGACCGGTCTTTTCACACCATCTTTTCCATATTGGTGCGGAGATTGCCGTGATCAGCGCCGGGATAATAAACACAAAAAGATATAGTATGTAAAACGAGAATTTCATTTTTTAGAATTTTCAGGGTAAACGTTTTAAAAATAAAGAACAATCTGTGAACCCAACAGGTTCAAGTAATACGAATCGGGCTTAATGGCTAACCGCTTTTAATAGCGTTGATTTACAATGGCTATTGCGGTGTTGTCGTGGTAAATTTTGACTGGAAGTCGGAGAGCGGCAAATGCTAATTGATTTTCTTGAGATTTAATTTTTCAAGAATTGGGATTAACGCGTTTTTCCATTTTTCGTATCCTTTTGCGTTTGGATGAAGCATATCAGGGAATTCCTCTTTTATTGCTGCGCCGCTTTCGTCGGCGTAAATGGAATAGGTGTCGCAGCGGATAAATTTTGGATTTCCTTCAATGAGTTTATCAACGAGCTCATTGAGGCGTTTGATTTTTTCAGAGAATTGCGGTTGTCTTGGCATAACCTTGCAAACGATTACGGTTGTATTCGGGAGTTCGTTTTTGATCTGGTTGAGGATAGCGGCAATGTTTTCAGCCGCATCTTCGGGATTTCCGCCAAGCCCAAGGTCGTTTGTGCCAATTAACAGCACGATTGCCGTTGGTTTTAATGAGATGACATCTTCTTTAAACCTGTATCTGAGCTGGCGGGTGGTATCGCCGCTTATGCCGCGGTTTGCAACTTTGTAATCAGGAAAATATTTTCCCACATTCCATCTCTGGGTAATTGAATCTCCAGCAAACACAAGGGCTTGTTGGTCTTTTTGCGCATCTTTTTTCCATTGTGAGCGACGTTCCTGCCACAACTTTCTAAACCAGTCGGCTTTTTGCAACGGTCCTCTTCCGGGAAATGCGTCGTCCCTGGGCCAAAGCGATTCTACGGCAGGTTCGGTTTGTGTGAACGCGGTCATTAAACCGGCGCAGATAAACCCGATTAGTGCAGACAAATAGTTAAAATTTTTCATAATAGTTTAAAATAACAGTATGTTGTGAAAATTTAAAGAAAAATCTGGCAATTTGCGCGAATCTTTAATTAGACATCACGGCTTGAAGAGATGGAGGCGGGTTAAGGTCTTATTGATATGGCGGGGAATTTGCTTTCTCTTTTTGTCTGGATATGATGGATTGAGACCGTCTCATTGAAAGAATGAAAAGGTGCCTTGAATGGTATGTCATCATAATAAACGGGTTAAGCATTCATAGCGCTGCTTGGTTTTTCTTGTTACAAAGGATCGGATTTTTAAAACCAAATGTTTTTTCTGGTTTATAGTAGGATATAGGTTATATTTATATTGATGATTATCAGGGGCACAAAGCGTCTGATTGTGGTTGTATTAGCTGTCGGTATTGCTGGCGGTGTTGTATATGGGGTTGCCGAGCAGGACCGATATGGCGCTATTGTGCGAAGAAACGCGTTTAATTTGCGCGAGCCCGAGCCTCCAAAGCCACCCCCTGAACCGCCTCCTTCTATAAAGGTTAATCTCACGGGAATTACGACTATTTTATCGGGAAAACGGGCATTTTTGCTTGTCCAGGAGCAGGGGAAACAGCCTGAATCAAAGATGTTAAAAGAAGGGGAGAGGGATGGGCAGATTGAAGTGGTTTCAATTGACGAGTCAACGGGCTCGGTCAAGGTTAAGGTTGGCGAAAAAGAGATGGAATTGACTTTTGAGAAGGATGGTATAAAACCGCCGACGTCGCCTGCAAGTCCGATGCCTGGAAACGTGCCTGGCGTTCCTGGCGTGCCGGGTGTGCCGGGCGTGCCTAATATTCCGGGAACCACAATACAACCTGTTCCGCCTAAAACAACCGGGGTATCGGTCTCAGGAGGAGCTCCGACTACGGCTGATGCTCAGGCGGTAAATTCAAGCGCGCTTGCTGCAATAGGCAGTTCAATGCCGACAAGACAGATCAGGTCCGGCGCAGTTACAACGCCGGGAGCTGTCGGCGGCACACCTTCAACCGCTGCAGTCACTGTATCAACACCGTCAGGTCAGGGTGTTACATTGCAGATGGGCGGAGCGCCAAGACAGCCTAAACTACAGCCAAATTGGCCGCCTGAAAATCCGGTTTCGGCAGAAGAGGCATTAATTATTCATGAGGCGATGCGTTTGAAATACGAAAAAGAAATTCAATCCGGTCTTATGCCGCCGTTGCCCGGGGAGCCAATTTTCAAATAAGATTATTTTAATCACACATCTATCTGTCCAAAATAATTAATTGAAATTTTTGTGATGCGTTTGTATGGAGTGCGGTGTTAAGCCTGCACAAGCAGGCGCTACACCGCTTTGTGATGTTAGAAAGCCACTTACCTTCACAAAAAACACAATCCAGATGAATTAAATCTTTTTAATTCTATTCTTATTCAAACACTTCAGGGTTGGACATTTATTTCTTTGATTATTTGATATCTTACCTTTAGAAAAGATACAAAAACCTGAAATTAAACTATTTCATAAGATTTGGTATTTATTCTTTTGATTATCTGACATCT
>JBAMMJ010000089.1:0-3312 GCA_039793825.1 Verrucomicrobiota bacterium
TTTTGACCGATTATGGAATCAACAGTTGAGTTCAATGTTAATGATTTAGGTACTCATTTAGAATTCAAAATTAACTCCATTCTCTTTGCCGAGTATGTATTGAGAAGATGGTATATTGATTGATAAGATTTTTGACAGGAATTCAAAGGTTGCTATTTAATCGGTTTTATTTAATTCTTAATTGGGTTAACTTTACTTAAATTATTACTTCACATTTAAAATATTATTAATAAATTAATGGTTCAGATATAAAAGATATCAGGAAAAAATTATGGGTGCAGATACAGGTGCAGTAAAAACGGTAGAGGTTCCGCCGCTGAAACCTTTAAATATAAAAGTAAAACTCGCAGGCACGCCGACTCGGCAGCCGAAATATGCGGTGAAGGTAAAAAACGCCGCCGGAGAAGAAGTAGTGCTTGCCGATCCGCGCGCTACCCGCGCTCTTGTGGCTTTGATGAATATGCACGCGGTCAACGGCGGGGCAGCCTGTCATTGGGGCGGACCTGCCGCGTTTGCCGAAATAAATGCAGCTATCCACGGCATTATGTTTTCCACAAAAGGACGCCAGTGGTATGAGGCTTTTAATTTTGTAAACGACGCCGGACACACCGAAAACGGTATCTATGCATTAAGGGCAAATTACGGTTTTGACGGGATGACTTTTGATGACCTTAAAGGGTTCAGAAGTTTAACCAGCAAACTTACCGGACACGGTGAATCACACCTTAATCCTGAAGGGGTTTTAATTAGCAACGGACCATTGGGTTCTGGTCTTCCGCAGGCTCAGGGGCTTGCTATTGCGGACAAAATCGCTGGCAGAGATAGAGTCACTATCTGCACTGTCTCTGATGCGGCTTCAATGGAGGGCGAGGCAAAAGAGGCGTTTGCGGCTATTCCCGGGCTTGCTTCTAAAGGGCTTGTAAGCCCATTCGTAATGGTCATAAGCGATAACGATACCAAGCTCTCGGGAAGAATTTCAAAGGACGCCTACAGTATGCAGCCGACTTTTGAGTCGCTATCGGTGCTTGGATGGAATGTAATAAAAGTTCAGAACGGACATAACCTTCAGGAGGTTTACCTTGCGATTGAAAAAGCGGTGAATGAGGCAAAGGCAAATCCTGTTAAACCGGTATGCGTGTGGGTAAAAACAATCAAGGGCTACGGGATAAAAGCCACGATGGAGGACAAAACCGGTGGACACGGTTTTCCATTGAGCAATGCGGAAAAGATTGTTGATTGGGTTGTTGAAATTTACGAAGGCAATCCGCCGGAAGAATTTTTGAACTGGGCAAAAAGCCTTAAAGCCGAATGGGAAAAGAAAGAAGCTGAGAAAAAAGCGAAGGCGTCTGTTCAACCAGCCCCTGCCGTTAAAAAAGATAAAGTTCAAGCGGGTTTGGCAAAGGCTGTTATCCGAGCTGCTCAGGAGGGATATCCTGTTTTTTCAATTTCTTCCGATGTCCAGGGGTCAACAGGAATAAGCGGATTTCAAAAGGCGGTTCCGGGAAGGTTTATTGAGGTTGGCGTTGCCGAGGCTAATATGATTAGCACGGGGTCGGGTTTTTCAAAGATGGGATTTATACCGATTGTTGACACCTTTGGTCAATTTGGGATCACAAAAGGAAATCTGCCGTTGATTATGTCTGCGCTATCGCAGGCGCCGATGATTGCAATCTTTTCGCACATCGGTTTGCAAGACGCTGCAGATGGAGCCTCGCACCAGGCAACCACCTATTTTGCGGCAACCTGCGCGATACCGCATACGGTAATAATTGCTCCATCCTGCGCTGATGAGGCTGAAGCGCTGATGTATCAGGCTATTAAAAAACAGGCTCAAGAGAGATTGGAAGGAAAAGATGGTGAAAGTTACATCTTTTTTGTAGGTCGTGAAGGATATCCGGTTCATTGGGTTGAGAATGCAACTTATGAATGGGGGAAGGCGCAGGTTATAAAAGAGGGTGTAGACGTAGCAATCGTTGGTTGCGGCGTTTTGCTGGGAAAAGCGATTGAAGCCGGAAAGATTCTTGCGCAACAGGGAATCAATGCTGCTGTAATAAATAATCCTTTCATAAACCGGGTGGATGTGGAGACAATCGGTAGGGTGGTTAAGCAATGTTCAGGCAGAGTGGTTACAATTGAAGACCACCAGTTGATTGGCGGTATGGCGTCGCTTCTGTCTCATTCTCTGTCTATGGCAGATATTCCTCATCGGATACGCTCGCTTGCGATTAAAGGGGAGTTCGGTCAATCTGCCTATGTTGCAGAACATCTTTATAAACACCATAATTTGACTGCAGAAGCGGTTGTAAAATCGGCATTGGAACTTTTGAAATAGTGTGAATTCATAACGAAAAACTATTGGTTGGGACTATTGGCATTATAAAAAATCGTCCCTTTGTGTAGGTTGAATTCACTACAGTAAACGGCGGATGATATAAGCTAAATATTTACTGTTATAAATAGACCTATCGGCACGTTTGTTTTGTTGATTGGTTTTTCTATTTCTCTATAGTTTACGCACAGGGTTAATTTTGCAAAAGGAGTCTTTAAGGAAATTTTGTTGAATAATGTTATTTGTCTATCAATCTAATCTGCAGCAGTTTCTAAACCAATAGACAGAAAGAATAGTTTTATTAAAATATAACTTTATGAAGACTACCTTTAAGTTTATAATTTGCGCGCCGATGTTCTTTTTATTAATAGTTTTGCTATTGTTAATTGGTTGTGGCAGGGAGGAGGCAAGGATAAAACCCGCGCCGGGAATCTTTTTTGTGGCAACCAATGGCAATGACAACTGGTCTGGAAAGTTGCCGAAGCCAAATCCTGACTTTACTGATGGACCATTTGCCACAATTGAAAAGGCTAAAGAAGCGGTCAGGTTGTTTAAATCAAAAAATACAAACATCGCCCCGGTAGTTTATATAGGCGGTGGAAAATATTTTTTAAATAAACCTATAGAATTCAATTATGGTGATTCCGGTTCTGCAAATTTTCCGGTAAAATATGTTGCGATGCCTGGAGAAAGACCTGTCATCAGCGCCGGACGTCAGGTCAGCGGTTTCAAGGAGTCTGAGGTAAATGGAAGAAAGATTTGGTCAGTTGAGTTGCCTGAGGTGCGAGAGGGGAAATGGTATTTTCATCAACTCTGGGTGAACGGTCAGAGAAGAATCCGCGCCCGACATCCAAACAAAGGTTATTTATCACTTGAATCTGTGCCGGATGCGACAAACGGTGTGCAATGGACGCAGGGGCAGACCCGATTTGTGTATAAGAAAGGGGATTTACCGGACTGGAAGGAGGTTAGAAGCGGCGAGG
>JBAMMJ010000089.1:3322-6902 GCA_039793825.1 Verrucomicrobiota bacterium
TCGCATCTGCCGATTGTCGCAATTGATTATCAAAAACGGATTATTATGTGCAGTAAAAGAAGTGTTTATAAACTTGATCCGAACGACCTTTATTATGTTGAGAATGTGTTTGAGGCGTTGGACTCGCCCGGAGAGTGGTTTTTAGACCGAGCAAGCGGCAAGCTGTATTACTATCCGTTACCGAATGAAAACATTAATACTGCCGAAGTCGTGGCGCCGGTTTTGCAAAATGTTATGGTGCTGGGCGGTGCTCCGGAGACAAATAGATTCATTGAGAATATTGTTTTTGACGGTTTAGTTTTTTCGCATACCGAGTGGTATTTTCCGTGGGGGTTTGATACAGGCGAGGAGAAGGTTAATATTTGGCCACCACCAAAGGCTGAAGTTGGTGGTTTTGGGCAGGCAGCGGTTGGTGTTCCCGGGGCTGTCAAAGGTATGGGGGTTAGAAATTGCGTTTTTACTAATTGTGAATTTGCGCACCTTGGCACATACGGGATTGAACTTGCGAGGGGGTGTCAGAGCAACAAAATAACCTATTGCAATATTTATGACCTTGGGGCGGGTGGGGTTAAGATTGGTGAAACGGTAATCCGAACAAGACCGGAAGAAGTTGCGATGGAAAACGAAATCTGCGATTGTAATATCTACGACGGCGGTTTGATTTTTCACAGCGCTGTTGGGGTCTGGATTGGACAATCGCCATCAAACCGTTTAATTCACAACCAGATACACGATTTTTATTATACCGGCATTTCAATTGGCTGGACCTGGGGCTATTCAAAGGCGCTTGCAACCAATAACCTCGTTGAGTTTAACCACGTGCATCATATCGGCATTCGTTCGGATAATGACGGTCCCATATTGAGCGATATGGGGGGAATTTATACGCTCGGGCTACATACAGGGTCAAAAATCTTAAAAAATTTGTGGCACGATATTGCCGCAACCAGATACGGCGGGTGGGGAATTTACTTTGATGAGGGGACGACCCAGATTTTGGCTGAAAACAATCTTGTTTACAGAACCACTCACGGCGGATTCCATCAGCATTATGGCAGGGAAAATGTTGTCAGAAATAATATTTTTGCCTTTGGGAAGAATCATCAGATTCAGAGAACAAGGGCGGAGCAACATTTGAGTTTCATTTTTGAAAGGAATATCGTTTTATGGAAAGAGGGTAAACTTCTGGATGGAAATTATACAGGGACAAATTTTATTTTCAGATCGAATCTTTATTGGAACGGCACCGGGACAAATATTTTATTTGAAAAACTTACGCTGTCAGAATGGCAGAAAAATAGGAATCAGGATATTGGTAGTATTATTGCCGACCCGATGTTCGTTGACCCGGAAAATGGCAATTATGGATTTAGACCCGGTTCTCCAGTGGAAAAAATCGGGTTCAAACCGTTTGATTTGACTTCCGTTGGGGTGCGTAAAAAGGCAAAATAAACTAAAACAAGCGTGAAATTTTAAAATTTAATTTCCTGCCGACAAGTTAGCAATTATAACCATCTGATTATCAATAAATAAATCAAAATATGGCATAGTTTATGCTTTTAAAATAATGAGAATATGATGTTTAAAATGTTTTTAACGGTTTGCTGAAACTTTGTATGCAGATAAAAAATTGAATATAAATTTGTTTTATTTATCTAATTAAAATAGTATATTGGCTAATTTTAAATATTAATCGGTTAATTTTGGGCTTATATAGACCCCTTAAAAATAAACAGGTAGTAAAGATGAACTATAACAGTATAGTTTGCGGAGACGGTCGGAATGTATCGTCTTTCAAATATTCTAATTGGGCAATCAAATATTTAGCCGGAATCTTTTTGTTGGTTGGTGTATCGCTTTTTGGCGCCAGCTCAACATTTGTGACTCTGGTGTCCACAAATGATTACTGGAGGTACAACGATAATGGAGTGGATCTGGGAACTGCCTGGCGGGGATTATCGTTTAATGACAGTCAATGGCCTGTTGGTCAGGCAGAATTTGGTTATGGCGGCGGGGACGAGGTGACGACGAATAAATGGGGTCCTGACCCGAATAATAAGTATCCGACGTATTATTACAGAAAGACAATAGTCGTCACAAATCTGAGCCAGATAACGAACATAATATGCAATTTTGTAAGAGACGACGGGATTGTGGTTTATGTGAACGGGACGTTGGCGTTCTGGAATAACTTTCCGGATGGCACAACCGAAATAACCTATAATACGTATGCAAATGTTGTTGGCGGTTCGGATGAATATACCTGGTTTACAACAAATATCAGCAAAAGTCTTTTTAGTGAAGGGACAAACGTTATTGCGGTTGAGATTCATCAATGCTCCGCAAGCAGCAGCGATATCAGTTTTAATCTTGCATTGATTGCTGAATATGTTCAGCAACCTAACCAGCCGCCTGTAATCTCGCTTTTAACGCCTACGAATAAGAGCGTTTTTGTCTTGCCGACCACGATTAGTTTGAGCGCGAGCGCCAGCGACGCCGACGGGGTGGTTTCAAATATAGCATTTTTTGCTAATTCGCAAAAGTTATCAGAGAGTGTTATTAATCTTAACCAGATAATTCACGTTGATGAGTGGACAAATGCGACGCCTGGCATTTATCGTATTTATGCTGTGGCTACGGATAACAACGGGGCGAAGAGTTATTCTCAAACGAATGTAATAATGGTGTTTTCGCAACCGACAGTTACCTGGCGTGCGTTTAACGACCATTATGCCGGTCCAAATACACATCCCAATGCTACTGCGTGGAATCCGTTAGGGACGGAGTATGGGGCTCCGGGGAATTCAGGACCATTAAAAGATATTTACACAGGGAAGAATTTGCCTGTAACGCTGACGATTACAGCTGATTATTACAGCACCGGCAGCGCAATGGGAAAGCCAAATGCCGGAACGCCTGCTGGAGATTGGTTTTTGCCGTACATTGATTTTGGTTCTGGCAGCCTGCCGAATACTCTCTTGCTGGCAGGAACTAACAACCACGCAACTTACACATTCACGGGGTTAAATTCAAATTGCCGTTATATTTTCAAAGGAACTGCAGTAAGAGGAAACAATTATTTAAACAGATGGAGTATGGCAACTTTGAATGGTGCGGTCTCTTTCAGGGGCGCGCACGTTCCAGCGTGGGGTGCGCAGGGGATTGTCAATTTTGGGGCGTTGACGTCTGAACAGATAAGCGACCTTGCCACAAATCAAATGGCGTGGAATGCCGGCGAGAACCGCGCCGACGGGGTTATGATTGTATGGGAACAGATTGTTCCGCCTGCCAATGGTCAAATTTCTGTTAAGATTCAACAATATTTAGGAAGAGTGCCGACCGGTCAGGCAACCGATGGTATATATAGTTATTCGCTTTCAGCATTAAGCCTTGAACAGGTAAGCGTTCCGCCGGTTGTTGTTTTGACCGCGCCGACTAACAATTCAGTGATTACGGTTAACAACCTCTTGCTGAGCGCCGAAGCCGCCTCCCTCTATGGAGTTTCGTCTGTTTCATTTTATGCGAATTCTAATTTAATAGGTACAGCGACCTCATCACCGTTTAATTATAACTGGGCAAA
>JBAMMJ010000089.1:6951-8502 GCA_039793825.1 Verrucomicrobiota bacterium
CTATCAGATAGTTGCGATTGTAACCGATACTACAGGCGCAAGCGCAACCTCTGCGGTTGCGAATGTTCAGGTTTCTGGAAATCTTCCTCCAAAGGTTGCTATAACTTCTCCGTCAAACAATGCGACCTTTAACGAGCCTGCGAACATCACCATTACCGCTACTGCGACTGACTTGGATGGGACAGTCTCTATTGTGGAGTTTTATCAGGAGCAAACGAAAATTGGCGAGGCAAAGAGCGCTACAACGAACTTTACTTTTACCTGGTCAAATGTTGGCGCTGGAAATTATATATTGACTGCTGTTGCTACTGATAATTCGGGGCTGACAAGCACCTCAGCGCCTGTGGCAATCAACGTTACAAGAACCAGCGCCGGTTGGGTGGCGTTTAATGATCACGTTCCCGGTCCAGGAACACATCCAAACACAACAACCTGGAATATATTTGGCTACTCACCGGGCAATGCTGGATATTTAAAGGACATTAATACTGGCACCAATCTTCCCGCAAGATTGATCATTACTTATTCAGGCACTGTTCAACAGGCAGACACGGCTGGCGTGCCGGCGCCAGGGACGCCGTTGTACAACACATTTAATGGTTATGTTGATTTTGGAAGTGCCACCCATGGAATAGCACAAGTTCTTGCGGATGGATTGGTTGTTTATACTTTTACAAACCTGAATCCTAACGCGCGGTATAGTTTTAAAGGCGGTGTGGTTAGGGGTAGTGATACCTATACAAACCGATGGACGATTGCGGGGATTTCTGGTGCGGTCTCTTACCGGAGCGCTCATACTGCGAACGCATTGACATACAGCAATTACCCCAATTACATAAAAACGAATGAAGCGGCAATAAACACAGGTCTTAACCATACGCCAACTACTGGTGATATGTGGGATTGGGAGGATATTGACCCGGGACCGGATGGTAGTTTTTCGGTGTATTGCACGCAATATACCGGACCGCAACCGCACGGGACGACTGATGGTCCTTACGGATATGCGATTGGAGGAATACGGCTTCAGGAGTACGCGGGCGGACCGTATATCTCAATTGTTAGTCCAACAAACAACGCTGTGTTTACGGCTCCGGTAAATGTGTTAATACAGGCGACTGCGTTTTCACCTGCAGGGGTTAGCAATATCAGTTTTTATGGCAACAACACCTTATTGGGGGTGGTCGCTGCGGCTCCTTATAATTTTGTGTGGACGAACGCGCCTGTCGGAACAAACTCGGTATATGCAATTATGTTGCAAAATAATAGCCAGACAATAACTTCTGCGGTTGTTCAATTTGTGGTTAATGCGCCGCCTGTGAATTCAAACGCCCCGGTAATTGTTCAGATAGCACCTGCGCCGGGGACGGTCGGGATTTTGACAAACATTCAGGTTGTTTTTAGCGAGCCTGTGACTGGAGTGGACGCCTCGGATTTATTGATTAACGGCGTACCGGCAACTACTCTTAGCGGGAGCGGTTCTAATTACATATTTGGTTTTCCGCAGCCGCCGTATGGAAATGTTCAGATTACGTGGGCAACAAATCACGG
>JBAMMJ010000090.1:0-7247 GCA_039793825.1 Verrucomicrobiota bacterium
TTTGTATTTTTTTCTAAAGGCGAGTGGTTATCTAACCTCACAAAGCGGTGTTGCGCCTGCCTGCGCAGGCTTAACACCGCACTCCATATAGCTGCGCTCCATATAACCGTATAAAATTAATATAGAGGAATTGATGTTTCCATTTCACACTGTAATTGTTTAAACCTCAAATATAATTCGTCCAAACTTCTCACCGTAGGAAGGACAACTCCATCAAAGTGTTTTATTGATCTGGATATGAATACAGAAAAAATAAATAAGGACGGTAATGATTGCGATGTTGTGCGGAGGCGTCGGTTTGTACCTTCCGAGTTACGGTTGGAGCGTTCACCATCTCTGTGGGATTTAATCCGATGTCAGGAGTATTTAAAAGATTGCGCCAGCAAAGGCACAATTTCAAATGTTTCGGCTTGTTTATGCGTAATAAGTGGGTTATTTAAGAGTGCTTTCAGATGCCGTTATGGAACATTCAAAGCGTCGTTTGAACAGTTAGCCGATGATAGCGGTTTATCAAGGGCAACGGTTGTCAAAAAATTATTGGAGCTTGAAAAGGTTGGAATTATCAAAATCAAACATTGTGGCGTTCAGCGAAAGCCAAACATTTACACGCTCTTTGTTATGACCGATGCCGATGAAGGTAGAAATGCGACAACCGACAATGTAACCGCACTAAAAGGCGCGCCAACTTATATGAATCAGCCCATACCGCAAGGCGGAAATCTGGAAATCTCCAACAACCGAACTAATAACCCTATTAGACCAGAGAATGCATCAAATTATACAACACCCTGTTCCCAATTATACCAGCATAGTATTACAAAGAGAACAGACTATAACGGGGCTGATAATAGTCTATGCTTACAGCGAGACTCCTATAATAATATAAGTGAAAAAGATTTTTATATAAGTAATGACAAAGTTGAGACTGAAGTTATTAACAATTCAAAAAAATTTCCTTCCGGAAATATTAATAATAGAAACACCAACGTTCAGTGTTCTCGGTCAACGCAAAGTCAAAATGCTGCTGGTTTTTCTGGCGTGGATGATTCTCGGGACCAGAGAACGATAATGGTAAAAATTAATTTGTTAAATAAACGGCTAGAAGAGATTAAAACCAAAATGTCTAACTTAAAACCAGATACTGATTATCCATCCGAGAAGGACAAAAAGCGATATTATGAGCTCAATAACCAGAAGGCAGATTTGATAGAGAGATTAAACGAACTCTATGACCTTGCAGGATTAGGAATTCTTAAATTACAGGTGCCAAAGAGATATCAAACGACTGAAGAATCACAGGCTACCCCGTCAAATCAATCTTTAAACGGCCAGTCAAATAGACAAACATAGTAATAACGGGATGAGTAATGAGTAACATCGTTTTAATGCGAATACTTATTGGAACTACAACGTCTAAATTGTTATAGTTATATTGATTGTGGAGTTTTACATTTCCTGGGATTATGAAAAAACAGTTTTTAACATTCAACTATTTTACACCATTAGTTTTATCTATTGTATTGGTATGTTCATTAGATGTTCATTGCTTCATATATTCTGGCGCAGAATGGTTGTTCAAAAAAGGGACCGAACCTATCCTGTCAGACACTGCGCAGTGGCGCAACGTTGATTATGATGATTCTGACTGGCAAAAAGGTGTGACTCCGTTTTTCTACGGCGAACTATTAAACGGCACAAGGTTGAATGATATGACTGGCAATTATACCTCTATCTACTTAAGAAAAAAGTTTACGCTTTATAATCTTGAAAATGTAAAATCGTTTGAACTTCGTGTTCTTTCCGATGATGGTTGTATTGTCTGGTTGAACGGGATTGAAATATTAAGGTTTAATATGCCCGTCGGCGAGATTCCATATGATGGCACTGCGTTGCCGCCATTGCCTGAGCCAATCTCGTGGCAATCAAAAATAATCCGCGAAATTAAACAATATCTCAAAGAAGGCGACAATGTGATTGCCGTACACGCCTTTAATAGCAGCCTTGACCAGAGTTCAGATTTTGCAATTGATTGTGAATTAATATTGAATTCAAAAGACAATTCTCCGTACATTGTGCGGATTAACCCGGTTGAAAACGCGCTTTTAAATACTTTGACAAATGTTGAAGTTGTTTTTAGCGAAGAGGTTTATGGTGTTGATCAATCAAGCCTGATTGCAAATGGAATTCACGCAAGCTCATATTTTCAGGAGAATCAGTTTGTATATAGATTTGGCTTCTCAGTTCCATTTCAGGGCAAGGTATTGATGAGCTAGAATCCTGATTCATCTATTACAGACGCCCAAGGCAATCGGTTCCGCGCAAAAAATTGGAATTACTTCATAGACCCTTCTCACAAATTCGGCATAGTCGTTTCGGAAATTATGGCTGATAACGAGTCCACAATACGCGATGAAGATGGAGACTATTCAGATTGGATTGAAATCGCTAACCTTTCTGATTCTTCTATTGATCTTACAGGATGGGGTTTGACCGATGATTATAATAATCCATTTAAATGGATTTTCCCAGAGGTGATTTTAAATTCAGGGCAATACCTCATTGTTTTTGCATCAGGCAAAAACAGAACAAATGTAAACCAACGTCTCCATACAAATTTTGCACTTAATAAATCAGGCGAATTCGTTGGACTTTTTAGTATTTACGGCGGTTACATAGACACTATCAGTAATTACCCATCACTTCCAGCTGATGTTTCATACGGTAAAATGACTGAAAACCCGTTTATAGTCGGTTATTTTCTAAAGCCAACTCCGGGAGGTAAGAACACGGCTGTCGGCGAAGGATTTACGGATGAACCGATTTTTTCAGCCTCCGGGGGAGTATTCAAAGAGTCGTTTTATCTCCAGATTAATACATTAGATTCAAACGCTGTTCTATACTACACAGTAGACGGCACGGAGCCTTCTGCGGGGTCTTATATCTATCAGGAACCGATACTTATAACAACAGATAGAGTCTGGATTGTTAGCGCCTATTCAATTAAAGATAAATATCTACCAAGCAAAATCCACACAGAGTGTTATATCCCGTTAAATGATGATATGTTAAGTTTTACATCAAGTTTGCCCATCGTCGTAATTGAAAAATTAGATAATTATCCATTTAGCTACGACAGCTGGCAGAAAGTGTACGCCGCAATTTACAATAGCGGCTCAACAATGTCGCAGGCAACTAATCCGGCAACACTTTTAACAAAGGCAAGAATAAAAATTCGCGGCACGACATCAACAAACCAGCCGAAGAACAACTTTGCGGTTGAATGGATTAATGAATGCGGCAATGAAAAAAAGATTGAAACGCTCGGTATGCCAGCTGATTCTGAATGGGTATTATACGCGCCAAACAATTACGATACGCCGCTTATTCACAACGCCTTTATGTATGAGTTAAGCAACCAACTCGGCAGATATGCACCAAGATTTAAATTCGTTGAATTATTCATCCACGACCAGAACATTGAAAACCGACTTTCGTATTCTTCTTATAACGGTGTTTATCTACTTGTTGAAAAAATCAAACGAAGTAAAAACCGTGTCAACGTGGAAAAACTTGAACCTGAATTCTCTGAAGCACCGATGATTACCGGAGGTTATATATTCAAAAAGGACTGGCCCGACAGAGATGAGAGCATTTTCTCAGCAGGCGGGGAAAATCTAATGTTTGTTTATCCTGACGGCAGGGAAATGACTCAACCCGAACGAGCTCTTCAAAAACAATATCTGATTCAGTATCTTGATAATTTTTATAATGTTCTATATTCGGATAATTTTACCGATAAAACCAACGGCTACGCCGCTTTTATTGATGTTGGTTCCTGGATAGATTATCATTTACTAAATACTCTCGCATTTAATGTGGATGCTTTAAACCTGAGCACCTATTTTTATAAACCAAGAAATGGAAAGTTGTTTTGCGGTCCTGTGTGGGATTTTGACCGCTCAATGGATTCAAGAGACGACCCGCGCGACGACAACCCGTTTACCTGGTGGACCTATGTTGAGAATCTCGGACACAATTATTTTGGATTTATCGGAAACGTCTGGTGGAGCAGACTGTTCCAGGACCCTGATTTCTGGCAGGGTTATATTGATAGATACCAAACCCTGAGACAGAACGTTTTCTCTGTATCTAATCTCTGGCAACTTGTGGATTTTTTATCCGCTCAACTCAAAGAAGCGCAACCGCGAGAATTTCAACGTTGGGGTGACTTTACAGCGCCTCGTAACAATTCATACCAATACGAAATTCAGTATATGAAGGAGTGGATTTCAAATCGTGTTTCGTTTCTTGACACAAACTTTTTGTCGCCTCCAGTTATTTATTCACAAAGCGGCATCGTTCCTGCGGGATTCAGATTTGAAATCTTTTCAGCAGATTCCGACACTGTCTATTTTACAACTGATGGAACAGACCCGCGTTTGAGCGGCGGCGCAATCTCACCTTTGGCGCGCACATTAAAAAATAGGGTCTTTGTTGTTGGACGAAATATCAAACTTATTGCGCGGGCTTACGATGCTGCGAAGGTTACAACCATCATTGAAAATCAAATGCAAATACCAAGCCCGTGGTCTTCGCCAGTTTGCATTGAATTCGTTGTAATACCTGACACCGTGAATAACGACGATAGTGACAACGATGGATTGCCCGATTGGTGGGAATCGGAATTCGGTCTGGATTATTATTCCAACGACGGCGAAGATGGCGCCAGCGGCGATCCTGATGGTGATGGCATAACTAATTTGGAAGAATATTTGTCTAATTCAAATCCGCGCGATCCTGTAAGCAAACTCAATCTATACTTCTCCTCTTTACAAAACCACGAATCAGCCACATTGAGCTTTAAAGCGCTGCCGTTAAGAATATACACAATTGAATTTTCGCCTATTGTTTATCCGCCATTGTGGAAAAGACTGATTCAAATCCCTCCCCCTGAAAAAGAAACTGACTTCTTTATCAACATCCCGATACAACAAGATGCAACTATGTTTTTCAGGCTGGTATCGGAAATAATCCGATAGGCAATTCGGATTTTTTATTCTTAATAGTTAGTGTCTGAATTAAAGCGCAAAATCGGCGTTTTATTTGAAGCGCGATATCTCCGGTATTCGCGGTGTGATGGCGAGCCAAAGTTAGAGAAAGTAGTTGTATATTTAAAGAATTAATGAATACTTTCCTTTAATTTGATGGCGCGAAGGGTTGTTTGATTTAAAGGCGCGAATTCCAATATTTTTAGATAAAAGGCAATTAAATATTGCAGTAGCGTTATTGTTGTTAGCCTGGCGACTCGCTTTAACGCCTCTTATGCCGTTTATCAGGTGTAATTTTTTTGACTCAGGGCAAAAATAAAGAAATAGATTCTTGAAATAAAATAATTCTAATATTGAAATATTTTAATGCAAAGACAAGATGAATTAATTAATATATTTAGATAAGAATATTATTGTTTAAGATGGAAGACGATCTCAAAGTTCCGCTTGATGGCAGCCTTCGTGAGCGAGAAAAGCGAATAACGGCGATGAATGCGCTTGTAAATAAGATTGCGCATGATTTTAATAATTTGTTATCGCCGCTGATCGGATGGTTTTCTATGATTCGCGACGAAGCGCCGCAAAATTCAACAATCAGTTTTTACACAACAAGGGGCGAACAGATTGCGAGGGATTTTGAAAAAAAACTTGATGAAATAATGAATTCGGTCAGACCGGAGCGTCGGTTTAATCCTTCGCATATTGATTTTAAGAAACTGCTTGAAGAAGAGATTGAAAGTTGGAGAAAGTCGGTTCCGGATTCTATTAATCTGGAAGTATATTCCGACATTGACGAGTGTGTGATTACCAGCGACATAAATCACTGGCGAGCGGCGATAAGAAATCTATTAAACAACGCGAGGTATGCTCTGGCGCTGGGGGGAAAATTAGAAATTAAATTGAAGAAAGTTTTGATAAGCGACGAAGAGGCAAAAAGATTCGGGGTTAATGAACGAGATTTATGGCTTTTGACGGTAAAAGACAACGGGCTCGGTATGTCTCCAGAGGTGCTGGAAAAGGCGTTAGAGCCGTTCTTTACAACAAGAGGGAAAAACCAGTCAATTGGGCTTGGGCTTACGCATTTGTATAGTCTTGCGCGGCTGCAGGGGGGGCAGGTTTTAATAGAAAGCGAGGAAGGAAAAGGGACTACCGTCTATGTTTATTTTGCAAAAGAGCCTATAAAAGCAGGTTCTCAAGTGGCTGATGAACAGAAGAAGTTTGCTCCTATTACAGTTCACGGAAAAATAAATAAAATCTTGCTTGTGGATGACGATCCGCTTGTGCTGGAGGTGTTAAAAATGTTTTTGCAGAGAAGAAATTATGAAGTGTTGACTGCTTCAAATGGGCGTACGGCGTTAGAATTGTTTAAGAAAAAGGCAAACGAGATATCTCTAATAATCACCGATGTTCGGATGCCAGAAATGAATGGTTTTGAGTTTATTGACAATATCAAAAAGATAAAGCCCGACGCGCCGATTTTATTTATAAGTGGCGAGAAAGAATCTGTATTGGGAGAGTTGGTGGAAAAGTATTCTTTTAAGCCATTCAAACTAATCAAAAAACCCTGCACCTGCACTGAATTTTTATCGGCTATAGACGAGGTTCTAAATTCAAAGGATGAGAAACCGAGTGGTGTTTCGTTATAATATTATTTCACAAAATATACGCTTGAATCATTTTTATATGTCTGTTGAATTTATTCATCTTTGATTGATGAAAAATATATTGTTTTATATCAGCGGGCACGGATATGGTCATTTAGTTAGAACCATAGAAATCGCGCGCGCACTTTGTAGAAGCCGAGAAGATATTTATGTAATGATAAGGACTACCGCGCCCTCGTGGTTGTTTTATGATCTAATTTCAAATAAAAATGTTGAAATATCAGAATCGGAGTTAGATTGCGGCGTTGTTGAGGTTAATCCGCTTGAAATTGATTCAGAAAAGACCATTGAAAAACTGATTAATTTTATAAAGACTTCTATGACGGTTGTTTCAAGGGAGACTGCTTTCATTCTTCAGCATAATATTGATTTAATTGTTTCCGATATACCGTTTCTTGCCGGCGAAATAGCGTCAAAAGCCGGTATTCCCTGTCTGGCGGCGAGCAACTTTTTGTGGGACTGGATATATGAACCGATGATATTTGATGATGACTACAGGGACGATGTATTACTGTCGTTAAGGTGCGGATACTCT
>JBAMMJ010000090.1:7257-8397 GCA_039793825.1 Verrucomicrobiota bacterium
TATCCGTTTCATCATTCAACCTCAATGTTAAATAAAATCACTGATGTTTCACTTGTGGTAAGGAAAACCGAGAAGTCAAAAGAGGAAGTGATGCGTGGGTTGGGGCTTGGAAATGAAGCGCAAAGGTTAAAGGTGTATCTGGCATTCAGGGGAGGGATTGACCGAGATATAGTTGTGAAAGCCGCTAAAAGTTCGCCTGATTATTTGTTTTTAATCGCCGAGCCGATCCAGCAAGAGGTTCCTGAAAATGTAAAGGTGATTGAACCGTATCCGCAGTTTAGTTTTACCGATGTAATCAATATGTGCGATCTGGTTGTTGGCAAGCCCGGTTATGGGCTCGTTTCAAATTGCGTTGCGCACAAGAAAAAGTTGTTATATCCGCCACGGTACGGTTTCAGAGAGGATGAAATTATGATGAACGAGGCGAAACGTTTTACAGCGATGTTGGAGATTCCGCGCGAAGATTTTTATGCCGGGAGATGGAACGGTTATTTAGAAAAGTTGATTGCTGATGAAAATCCGCGCGAATCAATATCAGTTAACGGCGCCGACGAATGCGTTAAAATAATAAGTAGTTATCTTTAAGGTTATGTCGTTGAGTGGTGAAAGGCGCGGGTGCGTCATTTTTAATCCGGTAGCAAGAGGAGAACAGGCAAAAAGGTTTTACGACCAATTATCGCGACTGGGAAAGGAGTGGCATTTGAAACAGACACAATTTCCCGCTCAGGGACGCGAGCTTGCCAGAAATGCCGTTATAGAGGGATATAAAATAATCGTCTGCGCTGGTGGCGATGGCACTTTGAATGAAGTTATAAATGGAATTGGCGATGTTGAAGCCGGATTTAAACAGGTTTCAGTTGGAGTGATTCCGCTCGGGACCTCAAATGTTTTTGCAAGGGAACACAAGATTCCGCTAAATGTTGATGAAGCATTGCAGGTGTTGAGTTCAGGAAAGAGAGAAAAAATTGATTTGCCATACGTAGAGTTCTGGAAAGATGGGAAGAAGCAAAGACGTTATTTTATTCAACTTGGCGGCGCCGGTCTTGACGCGCGGGCTGTTGAACTCGTAAGATGGGAGTTGAAGAAAAAGATAGGCTGGTTTGCGTATATCTTGGCTGGTCTGAAGGCAGTTAATGAAAA
>JBAMMJ010000091.1:0-1580 GCA_039793825.1 Verrucomicrobiota bacterium
TTGTGGAATGAAATTCCCCCAATACCAAGCAAGATGAGCACCTGAAGTATCCCTTTTATCTAATATCCAGAGACTATCAGTAATAATATCATCATACTCTTTCCATCTTAATAAGTTTATGTCGTTTATTTTACCTGTCTTAATTTTCTGAATTCCATCTTCCAGTCTCTTCAAATAATATTTTGCCCTTTCAAGTGTTTGCGATTCTAAAATTTGATTTAATTCAGATAATACAACATCTCTTCGCAGCTGGATAGTATCCCCATTTGCATCAATATTTAAGATACCTTCCTTATCCTTTTCATAGTTTGCAATTATATCCTTTAAGGCTAAAATTCTGCTTTTAATAGAACTCAAATCTTCTGAACTAATAACTTCTATTAAGGCTTCAATGAGTTTTTCTTTATTTAAAATTACTGTTCCAGAAGCCGGCGAAATAGTATCTATATTTTCAAATAATAGTTGTTTATCATTACCATTTTTCATAATTAATAATTAGCTACTTCTTTTTTAAATCAAAAAAGGAACGTACAATTATTTCTCTGTCTTTATCCTCTTCAAGCCATCCAAGGTTCCATCTTTCAGTTAAAGTAGCCCTTAGTGTTTCCGTAACTTCTGGCACTCTCGGAATTTTTAAATTGGATTCTTCTCGGTGTGACATTAACATTTCCTGACCGTCAAACCAGAAACCAAATTGAGCCCCTATAGCATTACAACTACTCTCTAATTGTTTTAACCCTGCGGTTCTTTGAGGTCTTTTCACTTCTAAGATTATGCAGGAATGGCTCAGGTCTTCTTGAAGGATAACCACATTTGCTAAACCAGAATCACTTGAGCCAATGATAATCACAGCATATTTGTTGGGTATCAACACGCGGTGCATCTCACCCAAAACTTGGTTCATATCATCAAAGTAATTCGCAAGTTTTTCTTTTTTATTTTTTCCATTCAAGCCAATCATCTCTTTCCGTAATTCATCAACATTATACCCAAGATATTCCAACTGGGGTCTGTCATTCTCCGCATAATCAATTGCAAATGAATAAGGAGGAGAAGTAATAATAGCATCTATTGAATTATTTTCTAGAGAAAGATTTTTTGCATCACCAATTTGAAATCTTGTCTTTCCAATTTTAAGATTAAGTATATTCCTTGCTTGAATAAAGGCATTAATTTGTCCTACATATCTTTTGAGCACGGATGGGAAAAGAACATCTATACTTTTTGAACATCTTCTCGCATAACCCATAGCATCCATAAATGCAAGTAACGTTATTGCCTTTTCTGGTTTTAAACCATCATAATATGAGAAATCTGCGGGCAACTTTTTATCACTTATCAGGGTTTTATAATTTATGTACATATCTTTCTGTATTGACAATAATATTGTACTGTCAACTGTTAATGCGGAATACTTTACCTTACTCATCAAAAAACAAAATGGGCTTTTTTCAATTCCAATCGAATCAATACCTATTATACTTGCTTCTACATTTAGCGTCCCGCTTCCGCACATAGGATCAAGAACAACATCTCCGGGTTGAATTCTTAAAATATTCAATATGCCTTTTATTAATTGT
>JBAMMJ010000091.1:1590-4329 GCA_039793825.1 Verrucomicrobiota bacterium
ATGAAATTTTCCTCTGTAAGGAAAAAGTCCATGTGTGGCATAACCCGTAGATAAATTACCTACTTTAAAGTACGATTTAGTTATTTCTGACCTTCCTTCCTATATGAGGGGACTATTATTTGAGCAAATCACATAATGGTAAGTTGGGATTCCGTCAACACTTTTGAAAAATGCCCCTCTACGAATTATCTCATCTTTCGTAAGAAATTTATATTCGTAAAAGGCAAATTCTAATTCAAAAACCTCTGAAGTATTAGGTAGTAGCTCATATTCTGTAGGTAATAAAAACGACGTTATTTTAGGCAAATCCGATATTGAATTAAGTTCTTTTATTGGCCCGTTGTGCATATTTAACCTAAAAGCTTCTTTTTTATATTTGTGTCTGATAGGTATTTTTCACCTTAAACCGCCATTTCATTAAACAATCTATAAACCCGAAGTTGCCTCAAGATTTATTCAGGTTTTGCTAACTTATATCTATCTATTATCTGGCATTTGATATGAAATTTTCCATCCCGTTCTATAATCAAGTCTTCCACAACTCTAATCTCTTTCTCAATAAAAAGAGATAGATCGTTTTTCATATTTGAAACCGAAAAACCCGTGTTATTGATCGCGTGTTTGCTGTCATTATCAAACATAAATTTATCATCATCATCAATCGGTTCAAACAAGAAAACAAATTTTTTCCGTTATCTCCTGTATTTGCCAACCAGTTCGTCAGCAAGTTTGTTCGCTTTATAAACCTTTCTCAATGCCTCAAGGATACCGCGCGAGCTTACAGCAAGCGCCCGCGCCTGAGTGTCTGTATAATAAAAATCAAGCACCAGCGATTGAATATTGCCGTCAAATATGATTCCGACAAGTTCGCAATCGCGGTTAACCACCGGACTGCCAGAGTTTCCGCCAATTATATCCGCAGTGCTAACAAAATTTAATGGAACGTTCAGGTCTAATTTTGATTTTGCTTTTAACCATCGCTCCGGCAAATCAAACGGTGGTCTGTAATTCATTTGATCGGCGCGCTCATAAAGGCCGCGATAGGTTGTTTGATAGGGTATCTGTTTGCCGTTCTCCTCATAACCTTTTACCGCGCCAAAGGCAAGCCGCAGGGTAAAAGTGGCGTCGGGATAAGAACTGGCGCCTTCAATTGCAAAGCGCGCCCGAGCGATCTTTGAATGTGCCTGTTTTTTGATTTCTTCCTGCGTCTCTATTATCTGCCTTACCTTTCGCGACGGCTCGTCAACGAGTCGGGCTAATTCAATCATTGGGTCTTTCAATTCATCTATCGCCGAAAGCCCCTCTTTATAAAGTTTTTTCCGTAGAGCAACATCTTTGACTTTTGTGCCGCGCACAAGTTCGGCGGCTCTCTCCACAGGCGATTTCCCGTTTAAAATCTTTTGAACGAGCGGATTTGACCATCCCATTTTTGAGACTAAAAATGTCAACGAATCGGCGAGTTTTAACTCCTCATAATCGTCATAAATCGGTTTTGCGCTGAAGAGAGCCAGTTCAAGCGATTTGCGCGCCGAGTCCTGATATTCGCGCAGCCTTTCGCCGTTCGGTTTCTGGTTTTCAATGGCAACCCTCAACAGATCGCGAGCAATACGGAATAGCTCGCTGTGAAATGCGTCTCCATTCTCCAGAAGCCGGTATTCAAGAACGTTTTGTTCAATCGCCTTTTGCGCCGCTGCGATTTGCTCCCACGCCCCGGCGCAATCGGATAATTCTGTCCGCTTTAAAACCTCTTTTTTCAGCTGTTCCTCCTGCTGCTTTTTCATTTCAAAAAATTGCGGTTCAAGCAATCCGGCAAGCCCGCCTGAACGCGCTTTTCTGGCGTTCTGGACCCCGAACAAATCCTTCATTGCGCGGCGGGCATTTTCCGCGTTTCTCAGGCTGTAGGCGTTTAACAGCACTTCAAGGCGGTTGAGTCGTTCAAGAGTATACGGAAAGGCGTTATCGCGCAAAAATTCCAGCTCGGCTACTGTCAGAAGCCTATCGGTTCTGCCCGGATGCCCCGAAACAAAGACCAGTTCATCCTCTGAAACTCCGCTCTGATTCCACTTTAACCAGTGCGGAATCTTTGCTGGCTTCCCGTTTTCGTAAACTCTAAAAAAACAGATATCCAGACAATAGCGCGGATACTCAAAATTATCGGGGTCGCCGCCGAAGAACGCTATTTGTTGTTCAGGCGCAAACACAAGCCGCACATCGGTGTATCGTTTAAAGCGGTAAAGATGATATGCCCCGCCCTGATAAAGCGTAACAACATCGCTGCGAAGCCCGGTTTTTTCAAGTGATTCCTTCTCTATCTGAGCGATAATTTTGCGTCTCGCCGCAAAAGCTTCTTCGGCGCTTGCCCCCTGCGGTATCGCCGCATTCACCCTTTCGGTCACATCTTCTATGCTTATAAGCACATTAAGCTCAAGGTCGTGGCACGGCTTCTCCTCTTCAAGCGTGCGCGCGTAAAAGCCGTCGCGCAAATAATTATGTTTTTCATCGCTCATCTTTTGCAACGCGTCTGCCCCAACATGATGGTTTGACATCACAAGCCCGTCTTCAGAAACGAACGACCCCGAGCCGCCGCTGTTAAACCGCACCGAGGACTGTTGCAGATGAACAAGCCATTCATCAGCAGGCTCAAACCCATACTTTTGTTTCAATAACTGACGTGGCGGATTGTTAAACAACCACATCCCTTCGTCGCTTAAGCCTGTTGGCAGGGCAAACATACAAAAA
>JBAMMJ010000091.1:4339-8364 GCA_039793825.1 Verrucomicrobiota bacterium
GTTTTCATCTCTCAATTCTGCTCAGATTAATATTATCCAATTTTTTCTCAATTTGCGCTATTAATATTTACTTTTAAAGTGTTAAAACTGTTTTGCCAATAGTGATTATACTAAAAAATAAATTTTAATACCTCCGCATATCATTTTTCTATATACAC
This sequence comes from Verrucomicrobiota bacterium, assembly GCA_039793825.1. GTDB lineage: Bacteria > Verrucomicrobiota > Verrucomicrobiia > Limisphaerales > JAKPVM01 > JAKPVM01. Next base: position 4,498 of record JBAMMJ010000091.1, read on the forward strand.
ATCAGAATATTTTCCAAAAAAGAAAGAGATTGCAAGTGAGACCACTAATAATTAAACCGCAAGGTTTATTGGATTTAGATATTTACCGCGAAGTTAAAAATTCAACTCTCTTATCAATAATCTTAATCCGCGCGATTATTGTTATGGACATAAATTAAAATCCTGTTTAAATAATAACAAATCCCTGATGAACAGATTAATACTTCCGCACTTGATATGGAAAGCGCGCGCCAATATTTCAGAACAGCAAGTAAAAGGATAAACGAGCCTATGAAAAAAATTATAATAATGTGCCTGATAACGGTAATCTGTTTTTATTGTGAAACCTCAAATTCAGCACAGACGCGGCAATTGAGGATAATCGCCTTTGGGGCGCATCCTGATGACTGCGAGCTAAAGGTCGGTGGCGTTGCCGCAATGTGGGCGATGAAAGGGCACAAGGTAAAATTTGTCTCCGCCACAAATGGCGATATTGGCCACGCAAAAGAGGCTGGCGGTCCACTGGCACGCCGCCGCGCAGCCGAAGTGAAAAAAGCCGCAGAGATACTCGGTATTGAAACAGAAGTGCTGGATATCCACGACGGTGAATTAATGCCGACATTGGAAAACAGACGCGCCTTTGTGAAACTCATTCGCGAATGGAAAGCCGATATCGTAATCGCGCATCGCCCAAACGACTATCACCCCGACCATCGCTACACCGGCACCGGTATCCTGATGCAGGACGCCGCCTTTATGGTCACGGTTCCGCATTTTTGCCCCGAAACGCCGCATCTGCCCAGAAATCCGGTCTTCCTCTATATGTCAGACAACTTCCAGAAACCAAACCCATTCAATCCCGACATCGTCGTGGGCATTGATTCTGTGTTTGATAAAAAAACCGACGCCATCTGGCAACTGGAATCACAGATTGAAAGCCTCTGGGTAAAAGGAGATTTTGAAGTCGTTTCACCAATCCCAAAAGATGAACCAGAACGCGGCAAACGCAAAACAGACCTCAAAAATATGATTTCATAGCGCGCTTCAGCTATCGCAGATAAATACCGCAACAAATTAATTGACCTTTACGGTGCCGAAAAGGCAAAACAAATCAAATTCGCAGAAGCGTTTGAAATTTGCGAATACGGTCGCCAGCCAACCGCAGCAGAATTAAAAGCGCTTTTCCCGTTTTTTGATAATTGATTCTGACACGCAACGTTTCCAAAACCAGAAACAGCAACACAAATCTATATGGAGCAACAAAATCTATCGCGCCGCGACACGCTAAAAACTCTCGGCGTTTTAGGAGCCGCGACCTTGATTAACCGACCGGCAATCGCGCTACCAACTGTTGAATCGCCAGAAAAACTTCAGACAAGCGATATCCGTCGCCAGATTTTCAAAAAAGTCTGGCAAACCCAATTCATAGACACCCACGAACACCTCCCGGACGAGCAGGATTGCCTGCAAGAAGCAGGTGTTAAAACACAGGACGACTGGAGCGTCATCCTCCGCCACTACCTTGATAACGATCTCATTTCCGCAGGAATGGCTAAAGAAAAATACAGTCAATTCTTTTCAAAAAACGTTTCTCCCAGAGAAAAATGGAAAATTCTTGAACCTTTCTGGCAAGCGACGAAAAACACCGGCTACGGTCAGGCTGTCAGAATCGCCATCCGCGAGCTATACGGCGTTAGCGATTTGTCAGAAAATACCGTTGAAAAAGTTCAAACAGAATTTCAAAAAACCCGCAAACCCGGCTTCTACAACAAGATTCTCCGCGGTCTGGCTAACATTGATTCCTGTCAGGTCAACACCGGCACGTTCAAAGAATCTCGCCAGCCGCTCCTTCTAATGCAGGACTTGAGCATTGTGGGAATGTTTGCCGGTCCCAATTTGGACGCCTTCGGAAAACCCACCGGCATAAAAATAAACTCCCTCGCCGACTGGCATAAGGTCATTGATTGGTGGTTCAACAAATACTCAAAATACGCAGTCGCCGTTAAATCCCAGAACGCCTATAGCCGCAACATAGATTATGAAAAAATTCCAGCCGAACGCGCCGAACCGTTATTTTCTAAAGTTCTCGCCGGCGAAAAACTCTCCCCGCAAGACCGCAAGGCATTGGAAGACCACCTTTTCTGGTATGCGGTAAATAAAGCAACCGAACACAACCTCCCCGTAAAACTCCATACCGGCTATTACGTGGGCAACAACAATATGCCGCTCTCCCGCCTGATTAACAACCCCGGCGCCGCCTGCGACCTGTGCAAAAACTCTCCGCAAACAAAATTTGTCTTTATGCACATCTGCTACCCTTACTACGAAGAACTAATAAGCGTCGCAAAACACTACTCCAACGCATACGTTGATATGTGTTGGAGCTGGATTATAAACCCGATCGCCGCAAAAGATTTCTTAAAAAAATTCATCGTTGCCGCCCCATCAAATAAGATTTTCACATTCGGTGGCGATTACATTGTTGTAGAACCCGTGCTCGGACACGCGCTCATCGCAAGACAGGGAATCGCCACAGCCCTCTCAGAACTCGTTGAAGAAGGATGGCTTGGTTTAGACGACGCCTTAAATTTAATTGACCCAATTATGCGCCAAAACGCCATCGCGGTCTTCAACATTGAAGAAAAGAAAAAGAACCTCCGCTACGCGCCCTGGTTTAAAGAATAATCAATTATAATACCGTAAAACAAACCTCAAAAATTATCTCTCTCCGCTATATCGTAAAACAAAATCAAACAAATAAGACTGTGTCACCGCATTAATTCTGACTGCAGGTTTGATTTAAACCTTGCAATTATTCTCCCCTTTTTAACCGCTCAATCCGCTCCTCAAGCGGCGGGTGTGTTGCGAACAGCCTCATAAAACCGCTCTGTTTGCCAGAGATTTTAAATGCCTGAAACGCCGCCTCGTTGCTGGTGGAGGGCTGAACCTCAAGATTCTTCTCATAAAACCGCCGCAACGCCTCAAGCGCGTTGATCATATTGTATCGCCCGGCAAGTTCAGCCCCGCCAGCGTCTGCCCTGAATTCACGCCAGCGCGAAAACCAGCAAACAACTATCGCGCCGAACAAAGAAAGCGCAAACTGGAACAACATAACAAAAAGAAAATAAAGAGCGCCGCCACCCCGATCATCGTCCGAACGACTCATCGCGCGCGTCAACACAAACGCAAGCACCCGCGCCAGAAACATCACAAACGCATTGATTACACCTTGAATCAAAGTCATCGTAACCATATCGCCGTTGGTAATATGCGCCACTTCGTGCGCAATTACCCCTTCAATCTCGTCCCGACGCAAATTCTGCAACAACCCCGTTGAAACCGCCACAAGCGAACGCGAACGTGTCGGTCCTGTGGCAAAGGCATTTATTTCCTCACTCTCATAAATCCCCACCTCCGGCATCGTCTCAAGCCCTGCCTTTCTCGCCGTTGAATGGACTATCTGCACAAGTTCTCTCAAAGCCGGGTCCCTGACGTCTGGCGGAATTACGTGAACCCCCATCATCCACTTCGCCATTATCCTTGAGAGCGCAAGCGAAATAAACGCCCCCACCATACCCCAGACAAGGCAGAATAGGAGCAAGTTGGAATACATCCCCTGCGGCAACTTGTTTTGTATACCAAGCAGACCGAGCACAAGCCCAATCGTTGTCACCACAAGGATGTTTACCACTATGAACAACAATACACGTTTTGCGATATTGAATATCTTCATAACCTTCTTCCTTCTAAATTCAGTAATAAAAAATGCGCTACGTCCACTGAATTGTCAACTAAAAGCCAACCGCCTTTGCGCCGTCAAAGTTGCCGCAACACTTTGGAGTGCTGTGGTAAGGCTACGGAGTAGCCGCACCACAGCTTTGTGACTTC
>JBAMMJ010000092.1:0-6726 GCA_039793825.1 Verrucomicrobiota bacterium
GGTAATTACAGCGCCGTTGGTGCCAGCCGCCCCTGGTTGAATAGCGCCGCTATATGGCGGCACAGTATCATAAACAAAATAGGCAAAGTTTGGCTGCGGGTCTTCAGGATACGGCACTCTGACGGATGCCCCGGGATTATCTGTGACTGTAATTCTATACCTGATGAGTCTGCGATGTTGTTGAATGGTGGATGGAATCGTTGCGGTATAAATAGAGTCCCCAGCTGTGGCATCTCCATTAATCCCTTCATCATTCATAGAGACCTTCACCCAGTTTGCGGCGTTTGTATAAGCCGGGTCCAGAATATCTATGTAATTGCCCGGGTTAACAATCTGATATTCAAGCAACACTGAGGCAACACCATCAGGATCGGTGACTTTTGCTGTTATTAAAACCGGCACCCCTGAGGTTGGCATCTCGGGGGTATGTTTTACCTGTCTTATTTGAGGCGGCGCGTTTGTTGTATAAGCGGCATTTACTTTGCCTGGCGTTGGACCTACTAATGGGACTCCAGACTGCGCACGCAACCTGATATCAATATAAAAATCAGGATTATTATCTAACGATGCATTTGCCGCCTGTATAGCGATGATATTTGTGCCGGGAATAAGAAACGATGGCGCTAATGGCATTGCGAAGGTGTTATAAATGGATGTCTCTCTATCCAATAAAGCAGTTCCCGTATAAGGTAGTTCATTAGTGGAAATATTGACGTTTAACACATTGGCACCGTTAATCCAGACTTTGAATCCATCATCATACAGCGCGTCAACATAGAGCGTTGTTATTGCATAAGGGTCGCTAACTACAAATGTCCTGCGAAGATAAACGCAACTGTATTTGCCGCTCATATCGTTTAGTTGCGTAGGCATCTGCAAAGAAGGATCATATCCGATCGGCGCAGGTCCGGTTTCCCAGTCGCTATCGTCAAAATTCAATGTTCTCCATAAACCAGCCTGCGCGGAGGGTTCATTTGTTCCGCGGAAAAATTTCCAGACCGAATTTGTCTGAATAAGAACAGTCTGCCCAGAAGGCGCGTTGCCGCCTGCCACTGAAGGTCGCCAGCTGCCACCCAGGTTGTTGTCAAGGTCAGGGTGAATCAACTCTATTGAATAACCCGGAGGCTCGCCAACTATGGGCCAGGGGAATGAAGTCCCGTACTCAACCTGATTCACAATATTGCCCGAAGTGTCTCTTAATGTAATTCGTTCCCCATACTTTGATAAACCGCCAGAATAAGGACCGTATGCGCCGTTGTATCCATATTTCGTCACCAGCGCCGCAGGATTTTGAGCAACTACAACATAACCTCTCGGAGCTATTTTTGTTCCTGCTGGAAATGTGTATTGAATTCCTTCAGAAAAATACCAGCCCCCTATGGAAATCGCATTTGTGCTCTTATTAAATAACTCAATAAATTCCACAGGCTCGGTCTTGACGTCCGGGTTGTAATGAATTTCGTTTATTATTACCTGAGCGTTGACAATCTCCGCCAGTATACTAAAAAAAGTCCCTACGGTCAAAAATAAGTGGTAATATTTTTTCATCACGCCTTATGTATATGAGATTCAGAAGTATTTCAAATATTTTTTAACTTTTTCCATACTAAAGATTAAATTGCATTTGCGATTTTCGGTATTAGATTGATCAGGCTTAAATAATCTGAAATGTTATAACTTATATGCCAGGAATAATAGCAATAGTTGGACGTCCAAACGTCGGAAAGTCAGCCCTGTTTAATAGAATAGCCGGGCGAAGAATTGCCATTGTTCACGATGAACCCGGAGTCACCCGCGACAGGATAAGCGCCGAAGTGGAGTGGCGCGGAATACCCTTTACTATAGTTGATACCGGCGGTATCGGGATATTACCCGGAGAAAAAACCGATGACCAGATTTTGAAAGAAACCGTTCAACAGGTGCAAATCGCCATTGAATCATCTAACCTTATCTTTTTCGTGGTTGATGCCAAAGACGGCTTAACACCTCTTGATTTAGAAATCGCAAAACACCTCAGGACAACAGGTAAAACAATCTTTGTAGTCGCAAATAAAGTGGATAACCAATACGAACAATTCAACATATTTGACTTTGCTAAATTGGGATTTGAAAACATATTCCCGGTCTCTGCGGTGCACGGCTCCGGTGTTGAACAATTAATTAAAGCGGCAATTAAATTCCTGCCTGAACCCGTGAAAAAACAGACCACAGATGAGAACCTTGAAGAATCCAACAATAGCCAACCTCAAAATATCACTAAATTGTGCATAGTCGGCAGACCGAACGTCGGTAAATCCTCTATAATCAATGCAATCACAAAGTCCGAGAGGGTTATTGTAAGCCCGATTCCGGGCACCACTCGGGACTCTGTTGACGTGCCATTTGAGATTGAAACCGATGGTCAACGTCAGAAATATATTCTGATTGATACAGCCGGAATCCGTAAAAAAAGAAGCATCTCAACCTCTGTGGAATTTTTCAGCGTCAAACGCGCCGAAAATTCAATAAAACGTTGCGATATCGCAATACTTATTTTAGACGCCGAAGCAGGAATAACCGAACAGGATAAAAAAATAGCCGATTTAATAACAGAAAATCATAAACCTTGTATTGTGGTTATCAATAAATGGGATTTATTTGTTGAAGCTGTTGAAAAGGCTGCAAAAGAAAAAGCAAAACGCGGAAAAGGAGAAAAACCCGATCCGATCGCGGAATTCCAAAAATGGGTTAAAAACAAATTATTCTTCTTGTATTACGCTCCGGTCATTTTTACATCGGCAAAAACCGGCATTAATCTGGATAGATTAATTGAGGCTATCAGATACGTTGAATCCCAACTCAAGCAAAAAATCCCAACTGCAATTCTAAACCGCGTCTTACACGACGCGGTGGCTCGCAAACAACCGATAAGCGACCAGGGACATTTTCTAAAATTTTTCTATGCCACTCAGATTGAAACAATCCCGCCAACATTCCTTTTGTTTGTAAATAGAAAAGAACTATTCTCTCCTCAATACGAAAAATATTTAGCCACTGAAATAAGAAAGGCGTTCGGATATGAAGGCTGTCCAATCGTCCTAATACCAAAACCAAGACCAAAAAAAGAATTGGTTGAAAAAGAAAAAAAACGCAGATAACGCCAATCTGGTTTCTGGCTAAATCATTAACATTGAACTTAATGATTGATTTCATAACCGATCAAAATACAACCTCATTTTTGAAAGAGTTACGATATTGTGGACTGGTTGACTGAATACGATTCCTCTGTGTTCCTCTGTGCCCTCTGTGGTAAAAAATAAATAAACCACAGAGAACACAGAGAGACACAGAGAAAAACCATTGTGTTTGCCCCCGTCAGAGTCATATTGATTTTTTGCATTTTTCTACCCACCTATTTATGAGTGGTTGCAAAGTGAATGATACCTTCGGGGACTGTTCAATCCATCACTAAATAATTTTGAAAAATCTTATTTCACCCAGAAGCGCTTTTTTCCAGGTTCTCATTATCGGCAAAAATTTAATTTTTCATTTTTACCTATTGATTTATATTTTATTGAGTATATATTTTTGTTTCATTTTGTTTTATTCATTAATAATAAACTAAAATAAAACTGTTAAATTGCATTATGCCAAACGCGAATGATTTAAGAAGAGGAATGGCTATAAATTATAATGGAGACATAGCCATAGTTTTAGATGCCCAGCACAGGACGCCGGGCAACCTGCGCGCTTTTGTTCAGGCAACACTCCGTAGTATTAAAACCGGAAAATCATCAGAAGTCCGATTCAGCTCCACTGAAAAAATTGATGTAGTTCCATTGACGACCAGGAAAATGGAATTCAGCTACAAAGACGGCAACGATTACGTCTTCACCGATCCAGAAACATACGAAACGGTTACGTTATCCCCCGAAATAATTGGCGACGCCAAAGACTATCTGGTGGAAAACGGCGAAGTAACCGTCACCTTCGTTGAAGACAGAGCCGTTATGATTGAGTTGCCACCAAGTGTGGTCTTAACCGTCGTTGACGCGCCGGAAGGAGTCAGAGGAGATTCAGCCAGCAATGTAATGAAACCGGTAAAACTGGAAACCGGCATAACAATTATGGCTCCGCTATTTATCAAGACTGGCGAGAAGGTCAAAGTTGATGTTCGGACCGGCAAATATATGGAGCGCGCCTGATTCCCTGTTGGTTTGATCAAGTGGTGAAGCTCACCACTTTGGGCTGAACAAGACGCTCAAAGTCTTTGTAAGCCATTTTGATTAATTCTGTGTGCGTGCCGGCATTGAAAGCAATCTCTTGCTCCTGAGAAAGTTCCGGCGATACAAAAACCTCCATTCCATAAAGATTGCCAAATGGCGGCATCGCGCCGAGCTCGCAATCGGGGAATAGTTCTTTGAACTCTTCTTCCGTGGCAAGAGTTACTTTCTCCGCATCAAGCGCAGACCTCAATTCCGGTAATATCACCTTTCGGTTTGCCGGCAAAACAACCATAACCATCTTGCCTTCAACCTTTACAATAACAGTCTTTGCCAGCAGCTTGCCGGGGATATGGGCTTGCGCCGCTATCTCCTGCGAAGTATACGCAGGCGAGTGCTGAATGCTTATATATTTTATTCCATTCTTATCCAGATACTCTTTTAACTTTCGCGATGGCATATCCAATCAACCTCCCTTCCTTTGCCGCTTGATTATTATTACAAGGATGAATGATATTCGCTTTCCTCAAATAACTTAAATGGAAACGTATTGGGTTTAATCTTTTCATCCTTCGGTGTTCCTAAATAAAAATACCCTATAACCTTTCATTAAGCAAACATCTAAAACGGTCTATTTTAATCAAATCTATGTAGACCGGCTTTTTTAGCCTCTTCAAACGCTTTCTGATATTCTTCACGCGTCACTAAACGGGCTAACTCTTTATATAGCGAATGAGAACGAGAAAGAATCACATCGCCATCAGGATGATATTGATTCATCAGATTGATATAAGTGTCCCGTGATATTTCTTTTACAAGCCATCCGGAAATCTGTTTTGTTCCGGCAAGGTTTGAAGGCATAACAAGGTGTCGCACCAACAACCCCCTTCTGGCTATCCCCTCTTTATCTATAATCAGATCGCCAACCTGTCTGTGCATCTCTTTAATGGCGTTCCTGGCTACTTCAGGGTAATCCGGCGAATTCAATAAACGCGCTGCAATCTCTTCATCCCAGACTTTGAAATCCGGCATATATATATCAATCACTCCGTCAAGCAGTTTTAAGGTCTCAACCGAGTCGTAGCCGCCTGTGTTGTAAACAATCGGCAGTCTTAACCCCATCTCAACCGCCACATCCAGAGCCTCCAATATCTGAGGAACAACGTGCGTTGGTGTAACAAGGTTTATATTGTGGCAACCAAGCCTTTGAAGTTCCATCATTATCTGCGCAAGCCGATTTGCGTCCGCAGCCTCTCCAGAACGATAGTGGCTTATATCCCAGTTCTGACAAAAAACACACTGCAAATTGCAACCCGAAAAAAAGATTGTTCCTGAGCCGCGTCTCCCTTTTATACAATCTTCTTCGCCTGTATGAGGAAAATAACTCGCAACGAATGCATACCTTCCCATCTTGCAAAAACCTGCCGAATCTTCCATTCTGTTTATGCCGCATCTGTGCGGACAAAGGGTGCAGGAAGTTAAAATTTCAAGCGCTTTTCGGGCGCGGAGTTTCAGTTCGCCTGCCCTTGCAAGGGCAAGATAGGAAGGATAGGTATTCAAAAATTCCATTATTTAATTTCTACAATAAATTTATCTAATCCATTTGTTCAGATTCTATGCAGATTATTTCTCCGCATAATCTATGAAAAAAAATTTATGCCAACTCAAGTACAGTCTGAACAAGTTTATTTATCCCCGCTTCGGCTTCCGTTATTCGTGAAGCAAGCATATAGGCAGGCGTAGTTACAATTTTCAGTTTCCGATCCACAACAACATTATGCACAGTGCAATTTATATGTTGAGCGCCGCTTTTTGAGAGGGCTGCTGCTGTTTGTTGGTCTGTGCCGATTGTGAATTCAACATTTTCTTTTCCAAACAATTTTGCGGCAATCGCGGGGGCGATGCATACAAACCCTATAGGTTTCCCCTTGCTATGCGCTTCTTTAAGCACTTTCTCAATCTCAGGATGAACGGTAAAATCCTCTCCTGCTAATGCGAAATTGCACAGATTTTTTGCCGCCCCAAAGCCGCCGGGCAATATTACCGCGTCAATCTCATCAATGTTGAGTTTGCTTAATGGAATTATGTTGCCTCTGGCAATTCTGGCTGATTCAACCAACACGTTTCTGGTTTCTCCTGGTACCGGTTGTTTGGTGTAATGATTGACGACGTGATATTGAGGGATGTCTGGCGCGGCGCAGATTACCTGCGCATTTGCCCTATCCAGGGCGAGAAGAACCAGAACCGATTCATGAATTTCAGAGCCGTCAAACACACCACAACCTGATAAAATTACCGCAACCTTTTTCATACTTTTAATTTAATTGAGGTGTATAACAATTCAAGCCTAAGAATTAAATTCCATTCGCCGCATTTGTTCAGCCCCTGTGTTATCACGTGGGACGCTTGCGTTCCGCGCCCTTCCCTCGCACCACATCCGCAATCGGTTTATCTGCTCATCCATTGTTTTAGCCAGCGGCACTGTCTGTTTAATAGAATTTAGAATGAGTTCTGTGGATAAATC
>JBAMMJ010000092.1:6736-8322 GCA_039793825.1 Verrucomicrobiota bacterium
AAAATGCGTCGTACAATGCGCTTATAATAGCCTCTTCTATTTCTGCACCGCTAAAATCTTTGCTCGCATCGGCAAGGCGGTCAATCTCAACTAGTTCGGGATTCCTTCCCCGTTTTTGTATATGGATTTTGAATATTTCTTTGCGCTCTTCCAGAGACGGCAAATCAACGAAGAAGATTTCATCTAAACGTCCTTTTCTCAACAACTCGGGCGGTAATTGAGAAATATCATTTGCTGTGGCAACGACAAAAACCGGGGATTTTTTTTCTGACAACCAGGTTAAGAAAGTGCTAAAAACGCGCGCCGTTGTCCCGCCGTCGGTGGCGCCTGAACCCTGTGAACCCGCAAACGCCTTGTCAATCTCGTCAACCCATAAAATACAGGGCGAAACCGATTCGGCGACCGCTATCGCCCGGCGAATATTTTCTTCCGAAGACCCAACAAGGCTTCCAAACATTCTCCCCATATCAAATCTTAATAGCGGCAATTGCCAGAGATTTGACACCGCCTTTGCGCAAAGGCTTTTCCCACATCCCTGGACGCCGATAAGCAGTATGCCTTTAGGCGATGGCAAACCAAACTGACGCGCCTGTTCTGTGAACGCCGCCGAACGTTTATTTAACCAATCTTTTAAACACCCAAGACCTCCTATGTTTTCAAAATTCTCTTCAGATTTATAATATTCAAGAAGCCCGCTCTTTTTAATTATCTGCTGCTTTTCCGAAAACACCTCGTTTATGTCTTCACCACTCAATTTTTCATCGCGGACAATAATCTTTGCGAACACATTCTCTGCCTCGCTCAATGTTAGCCCTAAGGCAGCCTGAATCAATCTTTCTTTTCCAGCCTCATCAATATCAACCTTTACATTCTTATATTTCTTAACCTCGTTTATTATTGAATCCAGCAATCTGGTCAGGTCTTCTTTGCCGGGCAATGGAAAGTTCAAAACCGTGATTTCTTTTTCTATTTCTATCGGGACTTCAAGAACAGGCGTAACAAGAACTATGGTCTTGTAACTATTTTTAAGGTGAATCGCTATCTCCTTGAGTTTTCTTATAACTGCAAAGTTGTTTTTTGTTAGAAATGGATGCAAATCTTTAAAAATAAAAATCGCAGGTTCAACTTGATCAATAACCTGATCAAGGGCAATCAGAGGATCGCGACTTGCCGCGTTCCTTGTCTTTTGAGATTGTATGGAAGCGCCGGCTGGTATTACACCTGTGCTAAAACTCCATTCAAAAACCTTTTTCTGACGCCTGTTTGCGATTGAAACTATAACTTCCTGCACCCGCGTCTCCTCGCTGGTAACAATGTATAAAATCGGATACCGCGCCCGAATCAATGTCTCAATCTCTTCAACCACATTCATAGAACATTCAATTCAATCAAAGCCTTTTAAACCATCTCTTCCAGAACGGCTGAACCGATTTTTCCTGAGAAATTGATTTTTCAAGTCGTCGGTAAATAGTTTCCGGAACCACCACCGTTGCGGCATCGTATCTGATCACATCCTCAACGGTATTAAACTGGCGTTCGGTCCTGGCTTGAGACGCTACCTGATTCAAATTCACTTGCGTCTCTTC
>JBAMMJ010000093.1:0-7983 GCA_039793825.1 Verrucomicrobiota bacterium
TTAACATTTAATCCATCACATGCATAATTAACACCTGAATCAATCATAAGCGAAACCAGCGCTTCAACAACTGCCGGTCGTGTTCCAGCAAACGGTCCGGCAGTTGAATAAACCTTTATCCCGACGGTCTCATTTGTTGAAATAATCTTTCCAAGAGCGTCCCGAAATGTTTTTGAACCTGTAACTTCTAAAATTCCTCTTTCAAGCATTGTTCTTACGGCTTCCTTTTTAGGCAGATAGGCGTCAACGGCGGACTTATTCTGAACAATGACAACACTGTTTGTTGAGCCATTGGATTTTTGAGCCGCATTGACATTAAACCGAGCAGATGCCGCAATGGCAACCAGCCCCATTAGTGAAATGAAAACCAAAAACGACGGAATCCTGGTTTTTAGTAGATTTATAAAAAATAAAGACAAGACATTTTTTTCGCCCTGTGATTTAATCTTCTCGCAGGGCGCTCTTGCTGTATTATTGTTGAAATGGCAACAATAATAGAGTTTGTTTTGTGCCTTTCTTGACACTTTAGGTTTTGAATGTTAACACGAGTCAAGATGTTGACAATTTTAAAAAAGTCGCCGTTAAAAATTTATCTGTGCGGTTTATCCGTTGCAATAGCAATTGTGTGCGGATGCGCAAACCCGCAAGAAAAGGCTTTGTCGCGCGGCAACGCCCTGCTGAAACAGGGCAGATATGCCGAAGCGGTAGCTGTATTTAAGGAACTTACAACCGCTCTGCCGAATGAAGCCCGAGTATGGAATCTACTCGGAATCGCCTACCATCAAAGCGGAGACCTCGTAGCAGCCGCACACAGTTACACAACCGCATTAAAGTTAAGCAATAATTTTCATGTCGTTCATTACAATCTGGGTTGCGCCCTGTTTGAGGCGCAAAATTACCTGCAGGCTTCGCGCGAATTCGCAAGTTATGTGATGTATGAACCGCGCTCTGCCGCAGGCTGGACAAAATTAGGATCGTCCCAGTTGTTCATACGGCAGTATGATCTGGCTGAAAAAAGTTTCAGAACCGCTCTAAATTTAGACCCCAATTCCTATCAGGCTCACAACGGACTGGGCATCGCACTCATCTACAACAAACGATGGCAGGACGCCTTCCAGGCTTTTTCAAACGCGCTCAAACTTAAACCCGATTACCCCCCCGCAAACCTCAATATGGGAATTCTCCTGCTTCAATATAATAAAGACAGATCAAACGCACTGACAATGTTTAAACGGTTTTTGATGTTAAGACCTAACCACCTATATAGCTCGTCGGTATCCAATCTGGTTTATAAAATTGAGCATCAGCCCCAGCGCTCAACAAATCAGACCGGTCAGATTCAATCGCTCCAGCCTATCGTAAGCGCAACAAACCCGGCTCAGGAAGAATCAATTAGCACCACAAAATCAACTTCGCAAAAAAACGAGACTTTTCACCCAGTCCAAGCCGAACTACCGCAAGTAAAAACATCAACTCCAACTTCCGTTGTCCAGAAGCCTGTTATTAATCAACAAAGTTCAGACCTTCAGAAAGAACCGTCTCAACCAACGCCGCAACAAACTGCCAGGTCCGCAAAAACAAACCAGTTTAAACCTTCCGCCCAACACCAGATTGTATCAAACCAGCAAACCAATCAACCTTCCCAGCAAGAACAACCGACTCAATCCACTTTTAATCCTAAGACCCAACCCCCAGCACAACCCGAAAAATCCGAGACAAAGCTCGCCTCTGGAATTGCTCCGCCCGAAGAGAAAACTAATAATCAATATGTTTTGCCTGCAGCGCCGCAACAGCTCAAGCAAACCGCTCAAACCCAGCCGCAGCCTTCTGTGCAAAAAGAATCTCAATCGCCAAAAAAATCGTTATTGGAGAGATTAAATCCGTTCAAGAAAAAGACTGTCGCTCAATCGCTTGTTACTCCATTGCCCCCGATTTCCGAACAACCGCCACAACAATCATATCAACAATCGGTAACACAAAAAACCGAAACAAACCATATTGAAACCAAAACTGAAACACCGCCAATTCAATCCAAGCCAAAACCGACTCAGATTGCGAAGGTAGAATCCCCGCCACAATTCCCAAGATACAGATATCTAAATCCTCAAAAACCGACTCAAGGCGAGCGCTCAGCCGCTCTGAACCAGTTTGAAGCGGCGCTTAAGGCGCACGATTCGGGGAATTTAGCCGCAGCAAAGGAACAATACGAAGCAGCGGTCAAATCTGACCCCTCATTTTATGAAGCAAATTACAACCTCGCGGTAGTTCTGTCCGAACTTGGCGAATTAAATCAGGCTCTGGTTTATTATGAAAACGCGCTTGCGATTAATCCGAATTCAAAAAACGCGCGTTTCAATTTTGCAGTCGCTTTGCAAAAGGGGAATTTTATTTACGATGCGGCAAATGAATTTGAGAAATATTTGACTATCAATCCAGAAGACACCCGCGCCAGACTTTTGCTCGCAAATATTTACGCGCAACAACTAAAAGATAAGACCAACGCGGCAAAACACTATATGGAAGTTCTTAAATTTGAGCCTGATAATCCACAGGCGCTCGCAATTACAGAGTGGTTGAAACAGAATTTTCCAAAGTAACTTTTCGTAAAAAATATTTATTGATTACAGCATTGACATTAAACGGTATAAATTAATACGCTCTTTTGGATATTATCCCGAAGACGGCATTTCGGGAAAAAAACCGAGTTCAGACAGTAGAAAAAATTGAGTTATGGCAAAAAATATAATCCTTGTTGGCGCACAGTGGGGGGATGAAGGCAAAGGAAAAATTATTGACGTATTGACGGACGAGGTCGGCGTGGTCGTTAGAACCCAGGGCGGCAATAACGCCGGCCATACAGTCTTCATTAATAACGAAAAATACGTCCTTCACCTCGTCCCTTCCGGTATTTTGCGCGCCAACAAAAAATGCGTCATCGGCAACGGCGTGGTTATAGACCCTGTCGGATTATGCGAAGAGATTGAAGGTTTGCAAAAAAGAGGGGTAAAAATAGACGGCAATCTGTTCATCAGCGAAACCGCCCACGTTGTCTTCCCTTATCACAAAGAATTAGATGCACAGCGCGAGGCTTTAAAAGGCAAACACAAGATTGGCACAACAAAACGCGGCATCGGACCGGCTTACGCCGATAAGGCATACCGCATCGGCGTGCGGATGCTTGACCTCATAAACGAACGTTTTGAAGAACTGCTTAAGACAAGATTAGAAGAGAGCAATCTCTTATTAAAATCTTTGGGCGCCAACCCGCTCTCTTTTCAAGATGTTTATAAACAATACAAAGAGGCTGCAGATTTCCTCCGTCCCTATGTTACAAATACAGTTATTTTCCTTCACGAGCAACTGCGGAAAAATGTCGGCATCCTTTTTGAAGGAGCGCAGGGGACGTTCCTGGATATTGACCACGGCACCTATCCGTATGTTACCTCTTCTAATACCACAGCAGGAGGAGCTTGCACAGGTTCTGGAATTCCACCAACCTGCATTGACTCGGTTATCGGAGTGATGAAGGCTTACACTACACGCGTGGGCGAAGGACCGTTGCCCACAGAAAACCCCGAAATTGCCGATTTGTTACATTCAATGGGTAGAGAATTTGGCGCCACAACCGGCAGACCCCGTAGATGCGGATGGTTTGACGCCGTTGCAACGCGACACGCAGTTATGATTAATGGAATTGACCATCTTGCCGTTACAAATCTTGATGGCATTGATACCCTTGATGTTATAAAAGTCTGCGTTGCATATAAATATGGTTCGCAGACCTATAATTACGTTCCATCAGATTCAAACATCCTTGCCAGAGTAGAACCTGTGTATGCCGAATTTGAAGGCTGGAAAACGCCTACCGTCGGCGCCTCTAAATGGAAAGACCTCCCACTCAATGCAAGAAAATACCTCCGCGCTATCGCTGAATTGTCAGGGGCAAAATTGAAAATAATATCCGTCGGACCAGACAGACGACAGACAATATTTGTTTAATTTACATTATTATATTGTGAATGAACGGATTTGCTATTCCTGAAATCAAATAGAAGAAATACGGAAGGGTTTAATAGTAGATGAGTCCTTCGCATCCAACATTAAGTCCGCAGGCGCTGGCATCGCTGCCAACGCACGTGGCTATTATTATGGATGGCAACGGGCGCTGGGCAAAACAACGGCAATTGCCTCGCGTTGAAGGACATAAGCACGGGGTTGAATCTGTTCGCGCCGTCGTCAGAGCAGCAGGCGAGCTCGGCATTAAGTATCTAACGCTTTACGCCTTCTCTGTAGAAAATTGGAACCGACCGCAGGAAGAGGTTGATACATTAATGAAATATCTCGCCCGTTACCTTAAAAATGAAACTGACGAACTCAACAAAAACAATATCAAGCTTGAAGTTATAGGCCAAATTTACCGACTCCCGGAATTTGTTCAGGAACAGTTAAAAAAAACACAGTCTATTCTTTCCCGGAACAACGGTCTTACACTCATTCTGGCGCTCAGTTATGGTGGAAGGACTGAAATAGTTGACGCCGTGAGGAAGATTGCCCACAAGGTTAAACAAGGTCTGATTGACCCCGAAGAGATAACACCGCAGCTCTTTGCCCAGCACCTATACACGGCAAACTACCCCGACCCCGACCTCTTAATAAGAACCAGCGGCGAATTGCGCATCAGCAATTTCTTGCTCTGGCAAATATCTTATACTGAACTTGTTGTAACACCCACTCTCTGGCCAGATTTTAGAAAACCACACTTCTACGCCGCCCTTGAAGAATACGCAAGAAGACATCGCAGATTCGGCGCAATTTAACTAATATATGAAAAAAATTATTATCAGTTTCATTCTCTGGTTTCTGGCTCTGACCGCAGTCTTGATTGCCGCGGAACCGGAAAAGTCCGTAATTCAAATAATCAACTTTTCCCAGCAGCCGGTCTGGGACGCCCCCTGGAGGTTTGACGCTTTAAGACGAAGCGGCGGTTCGGGATTTGTGATAAAAGGTAAACGAATAATGTCCAACGCCCACGTTGTTAGCTGGGCAAAACAGATACTCGTAAAGCGGTATCAAGACCCCAAACTTTACACCGCGCGCGTTGCCTATGTCGGACACGATTGCGACCTGGCTTTGCTTGAAGTTGACGACCAGTCGTTTTTTGAAGGACTTGAGCCCCTTGAAATCGGCGAGTTGCCAAAAGTCCGTTCAACAGTAATAACTTACGGTTATCCAGCAGGCGGTGAACAAATCTCTTATACCCGCGGCGTCGTCTCCCGGATAGACCTTCAAACTTATGTTCATATCGGCAACCGCAGTTTCTTATGCGTCCAGACAGACGCCGCCATCAATCCCGGCAATAGCGGCGGCCCGGTCATTCAGGAGGGTCTGGTTGTCGGTGTTGCTTTTCAAGGAATGCAAGGGCTTGAAAACACTGGTTTCTTCATCCCACCGCCTGTTATAAGGCATTTTTTAAAAGATGTTGAAGATGGCGTCTATAACGGCTTCCCAACAGCAGGCATCAGAATTGCTCCGCTCCAGAACCCCGCGTTCAGAGAATTTCTCGGAGTGAAAAACGACGGCATAGGCGCTCGCATTGACAGTATTATGCCGATTGAATCAACCAGAAAATTGTTGCAAGAAGACGATGTATTATTACAGGTCGGCGATTTTGTTGTAGGTAGCGACGCCACAATCCTTTACGAAGGCAACCGGGTTCACGTCGCTGTTGCCTTCCAGGCATACCAGCACGGCGAATCGGTAAAATTAAAAATTCTTCGCCACCGCAAAGAGATGACCATTGACCTGCCACTCTATGTTAACGACGATGATAAGCCCGCCGGCAACCAATACGATGTATTGCCAAAATACTTTATCTACGGCGGTCTTGTCTTCACTCCATTAAGCCTTGATTACCTTAAAACTTTCGGCAGAGATTGGTCCGAGCCCGCAAATGCCGAACTGGTATACGAACTCCTATATCGCAAAAACGAAGATTCAGAACTGGCGCGCAAAGAACCCGTTGTCCTTGCCACAATTTTGCCACACCCAATCAATGCCAATTTTTCCATAAAAGGACGCGCCCTTGTGGATTCAATCAACGGGATTAAAATTCAATCCCTCGCCGATGTTGTTAAGGCTTTTGAAAAACCAACCGGCGATTTTCACATAATTAAATTTATGCCGCACGACTCAGTTGAATGTTTAAAAGTTGCTGAAACTGAAAAAGTTAACCACGAAATTTTAAAAATCCACGACGTTCCGTCAGATAGAAGATTATGAAAATCGCCAAAATCCATTCAGTTCTGTTGTTGTCTTTTGCAATCAACGTCTTCGTTATTCTCAATGTCGCCACGGCGGCAAAATCCGTTGCTTCGCAATGGGAAAAGTCAATCGTCACAATAGAAGTTTCACAAATCCAGTATGACTTTAGACAGCCGTGGAGTAAACAACCACAACAGATTGAAAAATCAGGTGTTGTCATTGGAAAAGGTGAAATCTTAACAACCGCTCAAGGACTTGATAGCTCAATAATGGTCAGGCTTCAGCGCCTTGGCGAAAGCCGCTGGTGGGACGCTCAAATTAAGTGGCTGGATTATCACGCAAACCTCGCAATCATCGCCGCTAAAGACGATAAGTTCTTCATCGGTCTAAAACCAGCCCGCCTCTGTGAATCAACCCCTGATAAAGAAAACCTTCATATCGTCCGATGGAAAGGCGGAAATCTTGAAACCCGACGGATTGAATTTAATCAATATGTGGTGGATGAAGCCGAATTGAGTTTTTTAAATTATGTTCAAATGGAGTTGGAATCGCTCCCTGCGCAATCGCTTTCTCCAGAAATTATTATCTCAAGCGACAAAGTAGCCGGGCTCACTACCGGCCGCTCAGATTCCGGAACCCGCGCCATACCCGCCCCTTTCATTGTGTCTATCCTCAAAGAACTCAAAAAAGATAAATGGCGCGGTCTGGGATACTTCCCATTCTACTGGCAACCCTCTCAAAACCCGGCACTACACCAATACCTCAAATTGCAAGGAGACCCGCGCGGTGTTGTCGTCATCAATACCTCGCAAATAAAAAATCAGCCCGACTCTCTGAAACCGCTGGATATAATCCTTGAAATAGACGGTTTTCAAATAGACCCGGCAGGTAACTATATTGATCCAGACTTTGGCAGACTCTTGCTTGAAAACCTCGCCGTTAGAAACAAATTCGCAGGCGATTCCCTCACATTCAAAATCTGGCGTGACGGGAAAGAGCAAACCGTTAAATTTATCCTGCCGCCTGTCTCTTACGCCGATAAACTTGTCCCGCAACAGGTTTTTGATAAAGAACCAGAATACCTCATTGTAGGGGGGCTGGTCTTCCAACCGCTTACAGAACCGTATCTGAAAAGCTTCGGCACAGAATGGCGGCGCACAGCCCCTTTTAGATTAGTATATCTTGATTCCAAAGAAGCAACCCCGCAAACCCCGTCTCTCGTAATACTTTCGCTTGTCCTGCCAGATTATTTCAATATCGGTTATACAGATTATCGCGGTATCGTTGTCAGCAAATTGAATAATCTTCCAGTCCATTCACTCAAAGATATGCAAACAGCTCTCAATTCACCAATAGACGGCTATCACATCATTGAATTCCAAAAAGGAGAGTCCCTGCGAAAAATTGTGATTGACGCCAGAAATGAACCCGAGGCAACTGCAAAAATCCTTAAACGGTTCTCAATCCAAGCCCGCGCCAGAATCCAAACCCGATAATTATCCCTTTCCACAATCTATACCAGCTCTAAATCCGGATTATTCTAAACGTTTTAACTTTGAATTAACTTAATAATCGCCTGCTATTTTCTTCTGAATCCACTGACATTTTTTTCGGAACGTATCTGTTCAGAAATGAATTATAATTCGGTTATAATATGGAGTGCGGTGTTATGGAGTGCGGTGTTAAGCCTGCGCAAGCAGGCGCAACACCGCTTTGTGAGGT
>JBAMMJ010000094.1:0-7939 GCA_039793825.1 Verrucomicrobiota bacterium
TGATATTTGACCGAGGTGGTCGGCGGCTTAACCGCCCACTCCGGCAAAAACATCTTTTCAAGATCAAACTCTGTTCCTTGCGTCGTGCTCATAATCTTCTAATCTGTTAACACCAATAGGCTCTTACGCCTCGCCAAAACAATTACACCTATAATTAAACCGCGGCATTACATCAATGCAGGCGGTTCTTCCCTTTAAACTCCTCAAACTCTCAGGAGTTTAAACCATTCTTAAAATCTAATTCCCTTTTAAAAATTAACAATAAAATTCACATTTAAAAAATGCAATGTCCAGATTATTTTTTGTAATCAAAACAATGACAGAAATCTGTTTTTTCTCCCAAATATCCATATTAGTTCGGGTTTAATAAAAAATTTTGCATTTTTAAAAATATTTTGTTGCATACTTTTATAATTTAAATATAATTTTTTTATAACCCATAAAAGTGCTATGAAAAGGACAACATCGTTATTCACTGGTTTTGCCATTGTTACCGTTTACACAGCGTTTTTCGCTGTTTCGGTCTATGGCCAATATACCACAAACTGGGTGGCAATTAACGACCACCACAGGGGACCAAGAACATCGCCTTATGCAAATATTTATAACGCATTCGGCTACGAAGCGGGCCTTGGCGGACCTCTAACTAACACAGTGGCGTACGCTCTGCTCCCACAAGGTAAACAAACACCAGCCACCTTACAAATAGTGGTAACCGGCACGCCTGACCAATTTGGCGCAATGGGCGCCCCAAACCCTGGCACGCCCGCCGGCGATTGGTTCCTTCCTTATGTGGATTTTGGAACCGGAAATAATGACGCAATAGGCATAAGGAACGGCGTAACAGTCACTTATACATTCAGCGGGCTTGACCCCTCAAAGCGGTATGTATTTAAAGGAACCGCAGTTCGGGGAAATAATTATATGAACCGGTGGACTGTGGCTACCATTGAAGGAGTTAATTCGTTTACCCATGCTCATAAACCATTATGGGGTGAAGTCTATCCACCAAATTATGGCGTTATAACCTCATCCGATGTAACAACATTGGCTCCAAACCAGGCTGCCTGGAATGCAGGTGAAAACCGAGCCGCCGGCGCGATGATAGTGTTTAGCGATATAGACCCCGGTCCTGATGGATCATTCTCGGTGTCAGTTCAGGTTTATCGTGGTTCTGTTCCAAATGGTCAGGAAACAACAAGTCCCTTATATAGTTACGCCCTGTCCGCATTCAGTCTTGAAGAACTTATTGTAACTCAAACACCTGTCACAATAACCAACCAGCCTAACTCCCAGTCTGTAATGGAATTGGAACCAGCTACATTTTCTGTCGGTGTTTCTGGCAATCCTTACCCGGTTTTACAATGGTTTAAAAATGGACAACCCCTTGCTGGTGCAACAAATCTAACCCTTTACATTCCATCTGTGCTATTAAGCGACAACGGCGCCACATTTTTTGTCAGAGCCACAAACACCGTTTCAAACGTTGTCTACTGGGTTCAAAGCAGCAATGCTCTGCTAACGGTAATCCCGGATACAAATCCCCCATCATTACTTGGCGCCATCGGGTCTTATCCAGACAAAGTTACCGTTCTTTTCTCTGAAAAAGTCCTCCCTTCAACAGCAACAAACAAATCCAACTACATAATTACCGGTCCGGGTGGAAATCTCTCCATTGTATCCGCAACTCTGGCAAGCGATCTAACAAATGTAATATTGACGACTGCGCCGCTCACACTCGGAGCCCAATACACCGTAACCGTCAATAACATCAAAGACACTTCTGCGGCTGGAAATACAATTGCGCCAAACAGTCAAACCGTTTTTCTTGTCTCTGCATTCACCAGCACTAACATCGGCAATCCATCAATTCAGGGAACAATAGAATCTACAACCAATGGTTATAATATTAGCGGCGCCGGAAGCGACATAGGTGGTTTTTCTGACCAGTGTAATTTTGGCTACCAGCAAAGAACCGGCGATTTTGATGTCAAAGTTAGAGTTGCCAGTATAAGTTTTTCAGATGTGTGGGCTAAGGCTGCATTGATGGCGCGTGACAGTCTGGCTCCAAATAGCGCTTTTGCGGCAGCAGTTGCAACACCCACCGTCAATGGCTGCTATTTTCTATATCGGAGCTCCCTGGGGGTTAATTCATCTTTCGCTGGCTCTTTTCCCGTGAATTATCCATATACATATCTCAGACTAAAACGAGCCGGTAATACCTTCACAGGTTATGCCAGTCTTGATGGAAATACCTGGGCGTTGCTTGGTTCAATATCGTGGGCTGCCCCATCAACAGTCTACCTCGGATTTGCTGTGACAAGCCGAGACGCCACTAAATTAATCACCGCTCAATTCAAAGATTATGGTGATGTATCCGGGGGCATAGTAACAACCAATATTCCATTCCCGATTGAACCATTGGGACATTCAAGCAGAAAAACCGGTTTGGTCATCTCGGAAATAATGTACAATCCGCGCGATATAAAAAGAATTGTCAATGGGCAAACAAATAATTTAAACCTTGAATTTATAGAAATTTATAATGCAAATCCGTTTTTTGAAAACATTGGTGGTTACCGTATAACAGGAGATATTGAGTTCACTTTCCCAACAAATACAATAATCAAAGGCGGCGAGTTTATTGTTCTGGCTAAGTCAAAGGCAGATGTTGAATCCTATTATGGAATTACAGGAGTTTACCAATATGGAAGAACGAACTACATAACAAATTACTTTGATAGCGATTATACCATCACCACACAACTGGTAAACGGGCTAAATAAAAATGGAGTCAAAATTCAACTCCGTAACCCCCTCAATGCAGTACTTTTGCAAGTGAACTTTAATAACCGCCCGCCTTGGCCACTCGGAGCCGATGGATGCGGGCATTCACTTGTTTTGGCGCGTCCTTCTTATGGAGAAGGAGACCCTAAGGCATGGGCGCAAAGCGATTTTGTTGATGGTTCTCCAGGTAGACCAGATTCTTACTCGCCTGAACCGCTTAGAAATGTTTTCATCAATGAATTCCTCGCCTTTCCTGATTCTAACCAACAAGCCTTTATTGAACTCTACAATCATAGCAATATACCGGTGGATGTCTCAGGGGCTAAAATCACAACGTCCCGTAGCGCATTATTTGATACTAATGCGACAAACGCTCTGATTATACCGCAAGGCACTGTGATTCCACCGCGTGGATATGCCGTGTTTTATAGAAACCAGATGAATTTTGACCTTAACCCATCTGGCGGACGTATCTATCTCATTAATCCCTCACTAACCCGTATAATTGACGCGATTGAATACAAGGGACAGATGAGGGGAGTCTCTTCAGGACGCGCTCCGGACGGATTCTATGAAATAACATTATTAGATAGTCCAACTCCGGGCACTAACAACTCAGCAATCTGGCGTTCTCCAATTGTTATAAATGAATTAATGTATAAACCGATTAGTGGCAAAAACGACGATGAATACATTGAACTATATAACCGCAGCACAAACACAATAAGTCTTGCAGGATGGAAGTTTACCGATGGAATAAGTTATACTTTCCCAACAAATGCCGTCATACAGCCCGGAGGCTATCTCGTGGTTGGGAAAAATATTACAAATCTGTTTGCCAAATATCCTCAATTAAATCCAAATAACACATTTGGCGATTACTCTGGCACGCTTGCAAACAAAGGCGAGCATATTGAACTCTCTATGCCATTTGTTTATTCATATACTAACGTTTCAATAACTAATTACGTTGTCGTAAATGAAGTATCCTATAAGAGCGGTGGTAGATGGGGAAATTGGTCAGATGGTGGGGGTAGCAGTCTTGAATTAAAAGACCCAAATAGCGACAACCGTTTCGCGGCAAATTGGGCTGATAGCGAAGAAAGCTACAAGAGTTCAAATTTATGGACAACAATACAATATGTCGGTCCAATTGGGGAAACTCTTGGCTCTCCGGTAAACGACAATGTTCTTGTCTGTCTTTTAGGTGTAGGCGAGTGCCTTGTAGACGATGTTGAAGTTATAAGCGGGGGTGTAAATCTTGTTGCAAATCCCGGCTTTGAAAGCGGTCTTGTCTCCTGGTATCCGCAAGGGTCTCACGATATGTCAACCGTTGATAATATTGGTTATTCAGGTTCACGAAGCCTCCATATCCGCGCAGGTTCAAGAGGAGATAACGGAGCAAACAGGGTGCGTTCGCAGACATTTTCTGTAAATGCAACAAGTCCTGTCACAATAAGGGCAAAGGCGCGCTGGCTTCGTGGCTGGCCAGAACTGCTCGTTCGCCTTCACGGTGGCGGCGCAGAGGCTTATGGAGCGCTAAAAGTCCCGGATAACCTCGGAACTCCCGGACTTCCAAATAGCAAATTAGTCACAAACGTCGGTCCGGCAATTTTTGATGTTACCCACACCCCTGCCCTGCCAGCAGCAGGAGAAGCTATCGTTGTAACCGCAAGAGTTTCTGACCCTGACGGGATTCAAAGAGTTCAGTTAATATATCGCAACGATACAACCGGCGGCGCTGCTACCTCTGTTGATATGACCGACGATGGCACCGGTGGCGACGCTGTCGCAAACGACGGAATCTACTCTGCAACAATCGCCGGTCAGGCTTCAGGAACTATAATCGCGTTTTACCTACAGGCAACCGATAAAAAAGGCGCCGTTAACCTGTTCCCGCAAGATGTCTTTCCACCCCCTGATGTCCCACGTTGCTTCCCAACAGATGCTGTAACGCGCGAATGTGTTGTCAGATTCGGAGACACTCAAATGCCAGGCAGTTTCGCTACTTATCATGTCTGGCTAACAAGCGCTAATAGAAATCGTTGGGCAAACCGAGACCGACTCAATAATGCACTAATGGATGCCACATTTGTGCTAAACAATTACAGAGTCATTTATAACTTCAAACCAAATTATGGCGGTAGTCCATGGCATAGAGGACAGATGACAACCGGACCAGATGGCTCCCAACGCGTAGATTTTGCCGTTTCATTCCCTGAGGACGATCTGCTGTTTGGTGCCGGTGATTTTACCTGGTGCAACCCCGGCAATCCAGGTGGAACCTCATTCAGCGATCTAAGTATGCAGTCAGAACAAACGTCTTATGAAATCTTTAAAGGGATCGGTATTCATTACAATTACCGAAAATACGTACATTTATTTGTAAATGGCAGCCAGCGCAGCACAACTTCAAACAGAAGCGGAAATATGTTATTTGAGGATGGACAACAACCCAATGGAGATGTGGTGGAAGAATGGTATCCTGACGACCCAGACGGCGAGCTATACAAAATTGAAGACTGGTTTGAATTCAACGACAATGGATATGACTTCTCCGCAAATAATGACGCCGATCTCATACGCCGAACGGTTATCCTTGATGGTAAACCTACCCTCGTAATAGCTCCGTATAGATTTATGTGGAGAAAAAGAGCTATAACGGCTGGCGAATCTGCAAACGATTACACAAACTTTTTCAGAATTGTTGATGCAGTAAGCCCGGCTAATAATCCGACTGTCACCAGTTTTTCAGACATCCGCAATATCAATGCAATAATAAATATTGAACAATGGATGCGAAGTTTTGCCTGCCAGCACACCGTTGGTAACTGGGATAGCTATGGCTTTAACCGCGGCAAAAACGATTATGCATACAAACCGATAAATGGTAAATTTGAAATTCTTAGCTGGGACATTGACTTCACAATGGGCATCGGCGGAGATAGCGCCACAACCGCAAACCTATTTTCCACAACTGATCCAAGAGTAACCGCAATGTGGAATACCCCGCAGATTTTAAGAATGTACTGGCGCGCTTATTACGATATTTGTATGGGACCATTACAAAATATTTATCTTGATCCGATAATAGACGCCAAAGCCGCCGCAATGGCTGCAAATAACATCAACTACGACCCAGGCGCCGTAAACACGATCAAGAGTTATATTCTTGCAAGACGAAATTACCTGCTCAGCCAAATTCCAACAGCGCCGTTTGCGATATTATTGACGAACTTTTATACCACTGATAACAACTACCTGCCATTGCGCGGCACCGCGCCAGTTTATGTTAACACAATAAAAATCAATGGCTACGAATATCCAATAACCTGGTTAAATGTAACAACCTGGCAGGCAACAATCGTTCTAAACAACGCAGGCACAAACCAGGTTGTCGTCCAGGGTTATGACCTCTACGGCAACCTCATCCAAAACACCACTTTCACAAATTATGTAATTTACACAAGCACAGTATCCGATCCAAAAGGAAATGTTGTATTCAGCGAGATAATGTATAATCCAACCAATGCAGGAGCTGCTTATGTGGAGTTATACAATAATTCAACAAACTTCACTTTTGATTTAAGTGGATGGAGAATAAACGGCATTGGTTATACTTTTCCGGCTGGGAGCTTTATTGCCCCTCGCAGCTTCGTCGTTATTGCTAAAGATAGAACAGTCTTCCAATCAACTTATGGAATTGCCCCATTTGATGAATATCCCGGCGCGCTACAGAACGACGGAGAAACTCTGACACTCTATAAACCAGTAAAAGATGCGAACGGTAAGGTTATTGGCGAGGAAATCATTGATAGAGTAAGATATGAAGCAGATTTGCCCTGGCCACAATTGGCAAATGGACAAAGTTCCTCTTTACAATTGATAGATTCAACAAACGATAATAGTCGGGTGTGCAATTGGTCGGATGGTATCGGCTGGCGATATTTCTACGCCACCGCAACAAACACTGCTACGGCTAAACGTCTCTATCTATTCCTTGATGCCGCCGGCGATATCTATATTGACGATATCAAACTTGTGGCAGGAACCATTCCAGAATTAGGAGACAATTTGATAAGAAATGGAGACTTTGAATCACCTTTGTTAACTACTAATCAAGGCGGATTCTGGATTTTCTTAGGCACGGGCGTCACAAATTCTACAATATCAACCGATAAAAGCCACACAGGTTCCGCAAGTTTGCATATAATACAAACCGTTACCGGTTCACCTTCTCAATGTATCGCTCAGGACACGCTACTATCTTCCAACGGATTTTACACTATCAGTTTCTGGTACCTGCCGACAACAAATGCCACCAAGCTAACCGCCAGAATGAGCAGCTATCTGCGTCCAGAAGTGCAGGTGCGACCTGTTCTCTATACTCCGGGCACAAATAATTCCATCGCTGCATCTCTGCCGGCGATTGACCCAATCTGGCTTAACGAGGTCCAGGCTGAAAATCTAACTGGACAACCTGATAACTTTGGAGAACGCGAACCCTGGTGCGAAATATACAATGCCGGCACAAACACCGTTGATCTGAGCGAGTATTATCTCACAGATGATTATAACAATCTATCAAAATGGAAATTCCCACAGGGCACTATGGTTAATCCTGGCGAATTCAAGGTTGTATGGTTAGATGGTCAGGAAAACCAGACAACTCAACAATATATCCACTCAAACTTTAGAATCTCCCCATTAAACGGCTCCGTAGCAATTACGAAACTCATTGGAAGCACTTATGCCGTAATAGATTATTTGAACTACAAAAACCTGCCAGCAGATTATAGTTACGGCGACGCTCCGGACGGACAGCCTTTCTATCGCCAAAAATTCTTTTACACTACGCCAGGTGGCACCAACAATCCAACCTCCCAACCAATCCGCGTCTATATTAATGAGTGGATGGCTGATAACATCTCCTATATTGTAGACCCAGCCACAGGCGGCTATGACGACTGGTTTGAAATCTATAATGCTGAAACAAACGCGGTTGATTTGAGCGGATATTATCTCACAGACAATCCCACAAATAAAGTTCAGTACGAAATTCCAAACGGCTGCGTTATTCCACCAAAAGGTTTCTTGCTCGTCTGGGCGGATAATAGACCCACAACAACAAATCTCGTGGCACCTACCGAAC
>JBAMMJ010000095.1:0-317 GCA_039793825.1 Verrucomicrobiota bacterium
GGGACGGTTTGCAACCACAATCTTGCCAAGACCCGGCAAGACGAATGTGTTTTTCGCGTTCTTGTAAACCAACGCAGCCAATTCATCAAGCATCTGATTGGCTTGCTTTTTAGTAACACCTACCTTTTCGGCAAGCGCACTTACAATTTGTGATTTGGAGAGTGGTTTGTTTGTTGCCATAGTTTTTTATTATTTTTGGTTATAGTTTAAATTTTAACCGACAATTGAATTTTTACTAAAATTATGATCTTAAGCAAGAGAAATATGCAATATTTTATGGATTTTTTTAAAAATATGGTTTTTACTTTGATTTGAAA
>JBAMMJ010000095.1:327-7907 GCA_039793825.1 Verrucomicrobiota bacterium
CTTGACTTCAATGAATAAATATCAAAAAATCATAAAAAAATGAGCTTATTCACAATCCAGGACGAACTTAGATACGAAATAACCCGCAAGATTTCAGAGGGCGGAATGGGCATTGTTTATGAAGCCGAACAACACGGCACAAAAGGCTTCATCAAACCTGTCGCTATAAAGGTTATTCGCCAGCATTATGCCGGGGAGAAGACGTTTATTGAAAACTTTATCGGTGAAGCTAAATTAGTGGCTGACCTTATTCATACAAACATTGTTCAAACGTATCATCTTGGGGAGACCCACGGTATCTATTTTATCGCGATGGAACTGATTAGAGGGGTCAACCTTGAACAATTTACTGAACAACTGGAAAAAAAGAAAAAGGTTCTGCCAATTGAACTCGCGGTCTTCATAGTCAGCCGTGTTGTCCGCGGCCTTGCTTACGCGCACGCAAAAACAGACAAAAATGGCAGATCACTGGGAATTGTTCATAGAGATGTAAGTTTTAAGAATATTATGATCGCTTTTGAAGGCGATGTTAAATTAACCGATTTTGGGATAGCAAAAGCTCGCGGATTTTTGAAAGACAACGAAGGTGAGGTTATTGCAGGAAAAGCAGAGTATATGAGTCCAGAACAGGCGGATTTTAAAATAACCGATAAACGGTCAGACCTGTTTTCGGCCGGAATCGTCCTCTCAAGTCTGATTCTTGGTTATAACATCTTCAAAGGCGAAAGTTCTAAAGAGTCAAGAGAGCGGATTCTTTCGCTTCCGATCCCGGATTTTACATTGCTTGACAAAAGGGTTGATTCGCGACTTAACTATATCCTTCAAAAGGCGCTTGCGCGCGATTTATCGCAAAGGTATCAAAGTGGAGAAGAAATGCTTTATGAGCTTGAACATTACATATACCATTCAGGCTACGGTCCAACAACCGAAACACTCGGTAAATTCGTTAGAGACCTTTTCGATCATCCGCATCTTCCATCCGCATTGAGCCCGGCGACAGACCCATTTCTATTTAAACGCAATATATAAACTCCTATGAAAAACAATTCTTTGAAGATCGCTTTAATACAGACCTCCTGCAGCGAAGACAAAAATTCAAATATTCACAAAACTTTACACTACGCCGAAGAAGCCGCAAAACAGGGCGCTAAAATTGTTTGCACTCAGGAATTATTTGCGACTCAATACTTTTGCCAGAGCGAAGACCACAAATATTTTGAACTCGCAGAACCTGTTAAAGGTGGTCGGACAGTAAAACTTTTTCAAGCTTTTTCAAAAAAACAAAAGGTGGTTTCTATAGTTTCGTTATTTGAAAAACGCGCCCCCGGACTTTACCACAATAGCGCCGCTGTTATTGATGCGGATGGCGAATTGATCGGAATATACAGAAAAATGCATATACCGGATGATCCGCTGTATTATGAAAAGTTCTATTTTACCCCAGGCGACATTGGTTACAGGGCATTTCAGAGCCGATATTGCAAGATTGGCGTTTTAATATGCTGGGATCAATGGTTCCCGGAGGCGGCGAGGTTAACTGCGCTTCAAGGCGCAGAAATTATTTTTTACCCGACCGCAATCGGCTGGCATCCGAAAGAAAAAAAACAATCCGGTGTTGAACAAGCAGATGCCTGGGAAACGATTCAACGCGCTCACGCAATCGCCAACGGCTGCTTTGTCGCCGCCTGCAATCGCGTCGGTTTTGAATCTCCTGCCGGTGGGGATGGCATAGAGTTCTGGGGACAAAGTTTCATCTCAGACCCATTCGGGAATATCATATCAAAAGCCTCAGATACGCAGGAACAGATAATCATCGCCGATATAAACCTTGATATGATAGATAAAACAAGAACCCATTGGCCATTCTTACGAGACCGAAGGATAGACTCTTATCAAAATTTGCTCTTGCGCTGGAACGAATCTTAAATTGCACCGTGAAACCTCTCATCTGGATAACAGGCGCTCGCGGCTTAATTGGCAATTATGTTTTTAATGAAATTAAATCAAATCTGCCAGAATGGCAACCCCTACCCATATATAGAGAACAACTTGACCTGACAAACGCGAATGAGGTTAAAAAGTTTTTTCTGGAAAATCCACCAGATGCGATAATCCACTGCGCCGCGTTAAGCAGGTCAGAACAATGCAAAAATAATCCTGAGCTGGCGTTTAAAACGAATGTTTCCGCAACAGAAACACTCTCAAAACTTGCCAGGTCTCTACCATTAATTTTTCTTTCAACAGACCTCGTATTCGACGGAAAAAAAGGTAACTATTCCGAAAATGATAAACCTAATCCCCTCAGTGTTTATGGTAAAACAAAGCTCCTTGCCGAACAAATTGTCCTCTCAAATCCATATCATACGGTAATCCGCACCTCATTAAATTACGGCTATTCGTTAGATGGCAATCGCAGTTTTAATGAACTGATGATAAACCGATGGCTTAATAGGGAGGTCTTGCAACTTTTTACTGATGAATATCGTTCTCCAATCCCGTCAAAAACGCTTGCCCATTGCATAGTAAAGATTTTGGAAAGAAATCTCACAGGATTATTCCACATTTGCGGGATTAAAAAATTATCAAGATTTGAAATCGGCTTGCTAATTGCAAAAAGACTGAAGATCAATAGACCGAAAATTATCCCGGTATCAGCAAAGAACTATTCTTCCGAACCGCGTCCATTGGATACCTCTCTGAACTGCGACAAAGCTCTAAAAGCACTTAACATTGTATTGCCCGACTTCAGCAAGTGGATAGAAGAAGAAGCATTAAATCAACAGGAAATCTTGCTGATAAACAGATTTCAGTATGAAGCCGGTGATTAATTTAACATCATACATCGCAAATCCTGACCGCTTCGTTTAAAGAGGCTACTTTGTCGCGCAATGGAACAAACTCCTGTCCAACGAATCCTTTATAACGAGTCTCTGCAATTGCCTTCATCACAGCCGGGTAATTGATTTCCTGCGTATCGTCAATCTCATTTCTCCCCGGATTGCCCGCGGTATGGTAATGTCCGATATATTCAGAATATTGCCTGATTCGCCTGATTATATCGCCATTCATTATCTGGACGTGATATATATCAAACAACACCTTCACACGCGGTGACCCCACCTTTTTAACGATGTCAACTGCCACATCTATATTATCGCACCAATAATCCGGATGCCCTTTCATCTCTTCGTTGACCTTTGAATTGAGCATTTCAAGGCACACGGTAACATTATTTTTTTCAGCGTGAGCAGCGATTTTTTTTAATCCATCTATCATATTTTTTGTAGCCTCATCATCTGATATACCGCGGCGCATTCCAGAAAAAGTAATAACCGACGGCACACCCGCTGCAGCGCACTCCTCAATCCTTTTTGTTAGTATGGCAAGACATTCGTTATGCTCTTCTTTATGAGCAAAACCTTTCAGAAATCCGTGACTCCCGGCAATGGCGCAGGTCATACCTAATTCTTTTAGCGTCTTCCAATGTTCAGTGCCAACAAGTTCAACTGATTTAACCCCCATCTTCAACGCAACTCGCGCAAGTTCTTCAACCGACATCGGGCTAAAACACCAATGAACAACAGACTGATTTATTCTGCCATTTTTGATTTTGTAAAATTCGCGCTCTTTCTCTTGCGCGGCTAAAATTGGAAAACCTATTGTGCTGGCACAGAAGCCAAGCATTGACCGCCGACTCATTTTTAACATACTCATAATTTAATTATACTCTACTGAATATCTATCAGAGAATAAAAAAATTGAAATTATGCGCGGAAACTTCTATAAAACCATATATTATGAATATCAAAAAAATAATGTTTTTGGGGTTATTCTTTTTTTACACTCAATTAAGGAGTGAGGTATTGCCGCCAATTCCGCTATGGGAAACAGGCGCTCCGGGCGCGCTTGGGAATAGAGATGTTGATATTCCTACGATTACCCCCTATTTACCTGAGCCTGGCAAAGCTACCGGAGCCGCTATAGTAATCTGTCCGGGCGGCGCGTACGCTGGATTGGCTCAGCACGAGGGAAATGATTACGCCTTATTTCTAAATAAATCGGGAATTACCTGTTTTGTCTTAAAATACAGGCTGGGGACACACGGGTACAGGCATCCTGCAATGCTACAGGACGCGCAAAGGGCTGTGAGACTTGTAAGGAGTCAGGCATCCAGATGGAAAATAGACCCTGAAAAAATCGGAATTATGGGCTCGTCAGCCGGAGGACATCTGGCTTCAACCCTGCTCACACATTTTGACGAAGGTAATCCCAAGGCTACAGACCCGGTTGAAAAATTCAGCTGCCGTCCTGATCTCGGTATTCTCTGTTATCCGGTTATCACAATGGGCGAATTTACACATCAGGGCAGCAAAACGTATCTGCTCGGGAAAAACCCCGACCCTGAACTGGTAAAGAATTTGTCAAATGAACTCCAGGTAAAATCCAATACGCCCCCCTGTTTTATCTGGCATACATACGAAGATAATGCTGTAAAGGTTGAGAATTCGCTGCAATTTGCCATCGCGCTTAGAAAGGCAGGTGTTCCATTTGACCTTCACATTTATCAAAAAGGCGCGCACGGTATGGGATTAAAGGCGAAACCACCATTTGAGAATGTTCATCCCTGGGCAAACGACCTTTTATTTTTCCTCAAAGAACATAATTGGTGTAAATAAATCATAAATTCAAAATGAACTTTTTCCAGCAACAAGAGAAAGCCCGCGTAAAAACAAAATACCTTCTGATTTGTTTTCTGCTTGGACTCGCTGGCACGGTTTTATCCGTTTATCTGGTTATAATGTTATTCCTGTTTAACCAGAGATTTCAGAAAGGTTGGTGGGATGAGGAAGTATTTATGCCTGTGGCGGCGATAACCACATTAATAATTTGCGTCGGTTCACTGGTAAAACTTGGTCAATTATCTTCCGGCGGACGCGCCGTCGCGCAAGCGCTTGGTGGAGAGATGGTCAATCCGAACACTCATAATTTTGAAGAAAAACGTTTGTTAAATGTGGTAAATGAAATGGCTATAGCATCAGGTATCCCCGCGCCTGAAGTGTATGTTTTACCTGATGACGGAATTAATGCCTTTGCCGCCGGCAAAACAACAGCAGATGCTGCGATAGGAATTACACGCGGCGCGCTAAAACATCTCAATCGCGACGAATTGCAGGGTGTTATAGCGCACGAATTCAGTCATATTTTAAATGGCGATATGCGCCTGAATACCAATCTTATTGCCGCAATTTCTGGAATCCTTACAATTTCAACAATTGGTTATTATATCTTGAGATTAAGAACGCGGGGAAAGAATTCGGGGCAGATTAAGATAATTGGTCTGGCACTTTTGTTAGTAGGTATTTGCGGCGCGTTCTTTGCAAGAATTATACAGGCAGCAATTTCAAGGCAGAGAGAATACCTTGCCGATGCATCAGCAGTCCAATTCACGCGTAACCCCTCCGGAATCGCAGGCGCTCTTAAAAAGATTGCAAATCTGATTTATGGATCGGCAGTCAGCTCTCCAACAGTATCAGAAACGGCTCATTTGTTCTTCAGCAACCCGTTTTCGGGATTCTTTGCCTCCTTATTTGCAACACATCCGCCAATTGAAGAAAGAATAAAAGCCATAGAAGGAATATCCAGTTTCGAAACTGAAACCGAGATACAGTTGCAACCAACCACTCCCGATGCTAAAACCCAGTTGTCGCCACAAAAATTCAGAGCCGAAACAGTAGTTGCGCTTGCGGGAACGGTAAGCAAAGAAAACCTCGCCAATGCCGAAAGATTAATTTCTTCCTATCCACAAGAAATTACAAGAGCCACTGAAAATAGTTTCTCATCAACAGCGCTAATTTTTGCGTTATTATTGAACAAGGACAACAGCTTGCGTGAAAAACAACTAAAGGAGGTATCTGAAATAATTAGCCCGGCACTGTTATCTGAAGTAAAGAAAATGTTTCTGATTATAAAAGATATCTCTCCACAGACGATTCTTCCTGTTATTCAGCTCTCCATAAACGGCTTAAAAGGAATGTCGCCGCAACAATACTTTGTTTTTAAAAAAG
Source organism: Verrucomicrobiota bacterium (assembly GCA_039793825.1). Taxonomy (GTDB): domain Bacteria; phylum Verrucomicrobiota; class Verrucomicrobiia; order Limisphaerales; family JAKPVM01; genus JAKPVM01. The sequence continues at coordinate 6,393 of JBAMMJ010000095.1, forward strand.
CGTTAGACACCTTAATTCGTTCAGACAATCAAATAGACCTATTTGAGTTTATGATAACCAAAATTGTAAAACGCAATTTAGAGCCGCAATATAGCAAAGTTCAGGTAGTAGAACCGATTTACTCGTCGTTTGATAATGTGAGGCAAGATTGCAGAATATTATTATCCGCAGTCGCCTGGTGCGGCACATCGGATTCTGAATCTGCCCAGAAAGCCTTTAATAATGGTATGAGAATCCTTGGGTTTTATAATGAAAATCTCTTACCTCTCAATCAGTGCAATATTGCCGCCATTGATAACGCTTTAGATAACTGTCTCCTCTTGAAACCAACTTTAAGAGGGAAATTGCTGAATGCCTGCGCTAATGTGGCTTCAGATGATGGATATATCACAGAATATGAAGCGGAATTAGTCCGGGCGATTGCCGACGCTCTTGAATGTCCAATTCCGTTATTTGCGCTGGGGCAGTAGAACAATTGAATATTTAAATTATAATTTTGCCGTTTTCAGAAATTTGTCGGGTATATAATGTTGGACAAACTCACGGTACATAACGCCATCTTTTACTGTAATTACAAAATAACCTTTTTCTGTGGTTTTATCGTGGTTTCCACGCTTTAGCGCGCAACATTTGTTTGTCGTGAAAATAGTTTCTCCTTTTTTCACCTCAGTGAAACCGTGAAAATGACCGCTAAATACGGCTCTAAGATTATGTTCTCTAAATCTATCAAGCAAATCATCAGCGTTTAAGGGTCTATACTTAGTTCCTGAACCCAGCGGGAAATGCGTGAAAATCACTGTTGGCTTCCGTTTGTCTATCTTTCTTATATTCTTATCAACCCATTTAAAAGTTTCAGCCTGAATTTTTGTCTTTTCGTATTTTTGCCCATCTGTCGTATCAAGACCAACAAACTGCCAGCCCCAGTGTTCAAACCAATAATTCAATCTATGCGGGAAGACTCGCTCATACGTCCAGCGGCTCGTAGGTGTTATATAATCGTGGTTACCTATCTGAACATAAACAGGACAACTTAACGCTGAAAAAATTTCTTTAACAGCGCTTAAATATTTTAATTCCGCTTTTTCGGTCAAATCTCCTGCTATAATACAGAAATCCACATTATGAATTTTCCTCATCTGAGCGACAACCATTCTCAGCCACTCTTCACACTCTTTGCTCAGACAATGGAGATCGTTCACAACTATGAATTTGAAAGACTTTTGCTCCTCGTTTTTTGCAAAGGCTGACAACGCGCCCGGCCAGAACCCAAGCGATAATAAGACCCCGGCGCTTATTTTTTCCATAGCCTCGCGCCTGCTAATTAACCTTTCCATACAAATTAAAACACCTAAAAAGATTGTTTCAAACACTTATAATTATTCCCTCTCGGATTTTATATCGTTCAAAATTGTCAAAATTTCTTCCCTGTGAGAGGCTGGAGCCTTCACACAACCCCACCCTTTGTAACCACTAAATAACCCATCAAATGCGGAGTCGTGATAACTTATTATAAGA
>JBAMMJ010000096.1:0-3044 GCA_039793825.1 Verrucomicrobiota bacterium
GGTGTCACAAAGCGGTGTTGCGCCTGCTTGCGCAGGCTTAACACCGCACTCCATACTCCATTTAATCGGATTATATTAATTATTTTGGACAGATATGGAAGCCGATAATAAATCAAAGATTTTTACACGACGATATAATTATTTTCACAATAAAATAGTTTCAGACATTGATAATGACAGTTAACGTAAAAAACAAAAAACATCCTCTCCTTCTTACTGGCAATAATCAATCGCTATATCGGTTACGCTCTATAAGATTAAGTTTTAGTTAACGCTTTTTCCGAAGACGGCACCTGTTTGAACACGACTTTATCGTTTTCCACCGTAACCATTATCGGCTCATTGTCTACAAACGAACCTTTAAGTATTTCTTCAGCAAGCGGGTCTTCAAGGTATTTTTCTACTGCGCGCCTCATTGGCCTTGCGCCGTATGTCGGATCATAGCCTTTTTCAACGAGAAAATCTTTTGCCTTATCATCCAGAATAAGCGAAATATTTCTGGGTTTTAGACGTGCTGCGACCTTGTTGACCTCAAGCTGGAGAATTTGAATTAAGTCCGGTTTCGTAAGAGACCTGAAGACGATTATGTCGTCAAGCCGATTCAGAAATTCAGGTCTAAATAATTTTTTCGCCTCATCAAGAATTTTCTCGCGCATCTTCTCATAAGAGCTTTCGTCCGAAATAGGCGAAAAACCGAGCGTAGACTGTTTTCTTATTGTTTCTGCGCCCACATTTGAAGTAAGCAGAACGATTGTGTTTCTGAAATTCACCACGCGTCCGAGACTGTCGGTTAATTTGCCCTCTTCAAGTATCTGCAAGAGCATATTCATAACGTCAGGATGCGCTTTTTCAATCTCGTCAAAGAGAACGACTGAATATGGACGGCGTCTTACCTGCTCGGTCAACTGGCCTCCCTCCTCGTAGCCAACGTAACCGGGCGGGGAACCGATTAACCTTGATACCGTGAACTTCTCCATATATTCGCTCATATCAAGTTGAATGAGCGCTCGGGCGTCGCCAAACATACATTCGGCAAGGCATTTGGCAAGTAAAGTCTTGCCGACACCGGTCGGTCCCAATAGCGCAAACGCCCCTATCGGACGCTTCGGGTCTTTTAAGTCAGCCCGCGACCGTCTTAACGCTTTGCAGATCGCAGAAACCGCCTCGTTCTGACCAATGATTGTCTTTGACATCTCTTCTTCCAGCCGAAGCAGTTTTTGAGCCTCTCCCTGTTCCATTCGCTGCAGCGGAATGCCCGTCCATTTTGAGACTACCTGCAAGATATCGTCTTCATCAACAATAACCCGTTTCTCTTCTCGCCCGGCTTTCCACTCATTGAGGATGGATTCTAATTTCTGTTTTGCCTGTTTTTCCTTATCGCGCATCGCCGCCGCTTTTTCATAATTCTGCTGTTTTATTGCGGCTTCTTTTTCCTGTTTAATCTTTTCAATTTCCGCTTCAAGTTCTTTGACTTCGGGCGGATGCGTCATCGCATTAATTCGGCAACGCGCCCCTGCCTCGTCCATTACATCAATCGCCTTGTCCGGCAGGAATCTATCGGTGATATACCTATCAGAAAGCCGAACCGCAGCTTCAATCGCTCTATCGGTTATTTCTGCCTTGTGATGCTCCTCGTATTTTGGCCTAAGCCCCTTCAAAATGGCAATCGTATCTTCAATAGATGGGGCTTCAACTTTTACGCATTGAAATCTTCGTTCAAGCGCAGCGTCTTTTTCAATATATTTTCTATATTCATTTAGAGTGGTCGCGCCAATGCACTGCATCTCGCCACGACTTAGCGCCGGTTTTATAATATTTGAAGCGTCCATCGTTCCTTCGGCTGAGCCGGCGCCCACAATTGTGTGCAATTCATCTATAAACAATATGACATTTTTCGCCCGCCGAATCTCTTCCATCACCGCCTTTATGCGCTCCTCAAACTGTCCACGATATTTGGTACCGGCAACCATCAGCGCAAGGTCAAGCGTTATAATCCGTTTATCTCGCAAAAGCTCCGGAACGTTTCCGCGCGCAATCTCCTGAGCAAGCCCTTCAACTATAGCTGTTTTGCCAACCCCAGCCTCGCCCAACAAAACCGGGTTGTTCTTCGTCCTTCGGCATAAAATCTGAATTACCCGTTCAATCTCAGCCTTTCTTCCGATTACCGGGTCAAGCTCCCCCCTGCGCGCCAGTTCTGTAAGGTCGCGCCCAAATGCCTTCAACGCCGGCGTCTTCACATCCCCTTTGCGCTCGTGTCCAAGTTTCTCCTGCCCTTCCGGCATCTGTTGCTGCGGGTCCTCGTACGAAGAAGATTCAAGATTCGGGTCAATCTCTTTCAAAATCTCCTGACGCGTTCTTTCAAGATCAACATCAAGATTCTTCAACACCCGCGCGGCAACCCCTTCCCCCTCGCGCAGCAATCCAAGCAGAATATGTTCCGTCCCTATATATGTATGATTAAGCGCCCTTGCTTCTTTTGCGGCAAGAGCAAGCACTTTGCGCACCCGCGGCGTAAATGGTATGTCCCCCATCACTTTCTGGTCAGGACCGGTTCCCACAAGTTTCTCCACCTCCATCCTCACCGCCTGAAGGTCAACACCCATCTTTTGCAAAACATTCACCGCAACCCCCTGACCAAGCTTAATCAAACCAAGCAGAATATGTTCTGTACCGATAAAGTTGTGGTTAAACCTGTCGGCTTCTTTTCGCGCAAGCGCAAGAACCTGTTGAGCCCGCGGCGTTAGATTATTTAGTTCTTCACTCATATCTTTTACTCACATTTTGCTGAATATAAAATGCTTCATTTTTCTGAATTTGTCCAGTTTGCGCCATTTAGAGTCATTTTGTCCCCTCTTTGCGCCGTATTTTCTCTAAAAACATTTGCATTTTTTCTCTCTACACTATTATAGCATTTTTTATTCCTTATCCCAAGATTTTTTGAATCCAATCTATCCCATAGGCTCCGATTTCAAGTTTTAATTTTAAATCGGACTCAACTACATATTCCTTGAGCGAAAAAACCGAACGCCATTTCGTATTACAAT
>JBAMMJ010000096.1:3054-3855 GCA_039793825.1 Verrucomicrobiota bacterium
GGCAAATTTATTTCAAACTTATTTTCTCTTCCCGAAACATTCTGAACCGCCACCAGAGCAGAATCGGCAGATGGCGACTGCCTCAAAACCGCAAAATTCTCACTACCGACTTCAAGCGCCTTCTGTGTTCCATAAGGATTGAACGCGCCGAGCTGACACCGAAGTTTTAGCAACTGCCTCAAACCGTCATAAACCATTCTTCTAATTGAATTGGATTCATTCATCTGGCTGGTAAACACATCAAGGTCTAACTTCTTCCGATTAATTCTTCTTAATATCCCTGTTTTTATCGCCGCTTCTCTATCGCCGCGCGAACCGAATAGCGAATGAAAATAGACCGCAGGCACACCTGCAATCGCCAGCATAATTGCGTGAGCCACTATAAATCTCTTGACCCCCAATTGAAGCGCGGTTGAATCCTCAGGGTCGTCAATCAAGGCGTCAAGGTAATTTATATTCAGTTCATAAGGCGCCTTTGAACCGTCAGGAAGCGATTTATAGGAAACAAAACCGCCGCGCTTTAGCGCGTTTTGCGCAAGGCGCTCTTTCTCCGACTCATCAAGAATTCCCGTAATGGGCGTTACACCAATTCCATCGTGAGACGCCAGAAAGTTTAGAAAACAAAATTCTTTATTATTCTGTTGCGGCATATAGCAGGAAGCTAGCCATCGGGTCAACTTCGTTGCGTCCTTGCTTAATAATGAGAACAAGACAAGCGGCGGCAATGCAAAATTATAAACAAGATCGGCTTCTCTAACTCCATCGGGTCCAAAATAAGAGACATTTTCTCTATGCGGAAGA
>JBAMMJ010000096.1:3865-5791 GCA_039793825.1 Verrucomicrobiota bacterium
CTGAGCCCAGAACTGCCCTAAAAATTTGCACAATCTTATGCGTTTGCTCAAGGCTCACACAGGTCGTCCCGCTTTGTTTCCACAAAAAAGCAATTGCGTCAAGCCTGATAAACAAAGCCCCTTTTGAGACATAAAAAAGCAAAAGGTCAATTATTTTTAACAAAACTTCTGGATTCCTGTAGTTCAAATCTATTTGGTCTGCGCTAAATGTTGTCCAGATTTTGCGGCGCCCGCGCCGGGTTTCAAACTCCGTCAACAGCGGCGATGTTCGCGGACGAAATACTTTTGAAAAATCATATCCTTCATCCTCAATTTCTATAAAGAAACCTTGATATTCAGGATTGCCCTTAAGGTATTCCTCAAACCAGAGACTTCTGGAAGAGACGTGATTAACCACCGCGTCAAACATTAAATCAAAATCCGCTCCTAACCGCTCAATATCATTCCAGTCGCCTAACTCCGAATTCACAGAATAATAATCTATCACAGAAAAACCATCATCTGACGAATAGGGATAAAACGGCAAAATATGGATGGTGTTGATTATGCCCTTAAGATATTCATTTGCCACATCGCGCAAAACCCTTAAAGGTCTGGTATGAGGAGATTGAATCTGGTCGGGATACGTTATTAAAAAAGCTGTTTTCTCGGTTAAATTGGCGTTTTCTGCCGCTTTTTTTGCGCGATTTTTCTCAATCAACGAACGATATTTCTCAATAATTTTTTTCAATCGCGAATAAATCACATCGGCATCGGCTTTCCCATAAACAAATCTGAGGTTATCTTTTATTATTGATTGCATAGCCGATGTCTATTTGAGTGGCTATATCGCAAGGTTATTTTTTAAAAAATTGGTCTACGTTTTCTTTAGTTACAAGTCTAAATGGGATATAAGTCTCTTTTTCATATTGTTGTTTTTTAACAATCTTTACTGCCACTTCAACGGCGGTCTGCCCCTGTCCTTTTGCGTCCTGAAACACTGTGGCGTCAAGCCTTCCATCTTTTACAGCCTTAAGAGCGTCGGCAATTGCGTCAATGCCGACAACCACAACGTTGCTCTTCATCTTTGCCTGCTCAAGCGCAAGCAACGCCCCCATCGCCATCTCATCGTTTTGCGCAAATACCGCGTTTATCTTGTTACCATAGGATTGAATCCAGTTTTCCATAAGACTGACGGCTTTCGCGCGGTCCCACTCCGCGCTTTGTTGCGCAAGAACCTTTATACCGGGATACTTTTTCAGCACCTCCTTAGCCCCTTCGTCCCGTTTTATTTGCGCCGCCTGCCCCATAAAACCTTGCATAATAACAATATTCCCTTTGCCATTCAGCCGTCCTGCAATATACTCCATCGCAATCCTGCCAGACTCCTCGTCTCTTGAACCAACAAATGCGGTCGGCTCATCCCGCGTTTCAGAATTCACATTGATAATGGGTATCCCGGCTGCTCTGGCTTTTAAAACCGCCGGCGAACTGGCGTCAACCTCGCACGGATTCAGAATAATCGCGTCCACCCGTTGAGCTATGAAACTTTCAACCTGTTGAACCTGACGCTCGGCATTGCGTTGCGCGTCATTCACAATCAGCCTGACCTTCAACTCATCCGCCTTCTCCTTCATCGCCTTGTCCAGCATAACAATAAATTCGCTGGACAAATTCAACAATGAAACCCCAATCGTCACCTGCTTCTCGCCCGAAGACAATTTAGTTTGCGACGCGCTATCGGACTTTTTGCAACCCGGAACCAATCCGACAATTAGCGACAACCCAACAAACAATAAAACAATCCTGAATTTCATCTTGCAATCGGCTTCGTTTTAATTTTCTTCACCGAGACGGCTGAAAAATCCGCCACTTATTCGTGGCTGAATCCATCCAGACAGCCCCGATTATTATTATGCCTTTTATAATCTGTTGGTAATAGGAAGA
>JBAMMJ010000096.1:5801-7902 GCA_039793825.1 Verrucomicrobiota bacterium
AGCAGGTCAAGCCCGTTATTTATAACCCCAATCAAAAGCGCCCCAAGAATTGAGCCCCCAACGCCGCCAACGCCCCCCGAAAGGCTCGTTCCACCTATCACCACAGCGGCAATTGCATCAAGCTCATAAGCAATGCCAGCGTTTGGCTGACCCGCCGTAATCCGCGACGCCAGCACAACCCCGGCCAACCCGGCAAACGCGCCGCAAATCGTATACGCAAAAAGTTTAACCCAAAATACGTTTATGCCGCAAACCCGCGCCGCAAGCTCACTACCGCCGACGGCATAAATATGGCGTCCGATAGGGGTGTACTTCAATATTACCGCAGACAAGCCCGCCGTCGCCGCCAGAATTACCACAGGAATCGGCAATCCAAACACATCGCCAGCGCCGAAAAACATAAACTCAGAATTCAATCCAGTAACAGGTTTCCCGCCGCTGATTACAAGAGCAAGCCCCCGCGCAACCGTCATCATACCAAGCGTTGCTATAAATGGCGCCACCCTCCCTTTTCCTATTATAATACCATTCAAAAACCCGCACGCCGTTCCGGCAAAAATCCCGACAACAAGCGGCGCCATTAAAGGGAAACTCTCGCCCTTTGCAAACAACGCAGAAACCACCCCCGTTAACGCAACAACCGACCCCAAAGAAAGATCAACCCCTCCGCTCAACAACACATACGTCACCCCGACAGCAAGTATCCCATTTATTGAAATCTGTTTTGCAACAATAAGTAGATTCTGAATAGTGAGAAAATTGTCAGTGGCAAGCGAAAGCGCCACACATAAAATAATAAGGATTATAATCAATCCGTTCCGAGACAAATTAATCTTTACCGCCGCTTCTCGTAATTTTAATCCCATATAATACTTTGCTTCATATTCACTCGTATCTCAGCCATTATTTGAATTGACAAATTTATTCATTGATAATCGCGCCTATTGCAAGAAATAAATTAAAAACTATGCGATACAAAAACCCAAAAACAGGTTTTGCCTGCAAAAATAGCCTTTATATCAACACTACGTCGGTGCATTTATTCAACATAGCCAAAAATAGTCCGACACTTCAAATATAAGAAGAGATTTTACGCCAGAAGTCTTGAATTTCTTTTCCATTGATACCACTACCCAAAGAAACAAAGCTTTAAAATATTGTTAAAAAAATCACATTTAAACAACTCATAAAACCAGCAAATATACCCGGTTGATAATATTTTACCTGATGGCAAAATGCATATTTATTTTGTTAACATACCATTCAATTACTGTTTGCTCTCGTCCCTTTTTTGCGAAAAATCCACAGATCATATTTAGAACAAACCAGAAGCAACGCGCATATCAACAGATAAAAAAAATTTTCGTAAACAACGTTGTAATCCTTCGCCTGCATTGCCCCGACAATAAGCGTCAACATCAGCAATCCAGCCGCAAATAAAACCTTGTTTCTGGCAATTCCTGTCAACAATAAAACACCAAGTATTATTTCAACATAAGGCAGCGCATAGCCATAAGCGGCGATTAAGAATTTCGGAAGAAACGATTCGCGCAATTTATCTTCAAGCAAATAGCCGGTGACAAACCATTTTGCATTCTCAAAACTCCATTTCCCCTGATAATAAAACTTGCCCAGCGACGCAAAAATAAACAGTACACCCAGGCCCCACCTCAGTAGCGCCGTTGCGGCGGGGATTGCCCAATCAGGTTTTGACTTGTCGCAATCCATCGGAAATCAAAAAAGCAAAATGCAACCGATTAGTTTAAGGCGATACCTGAAGCCGCTCGTTCTCTGATTCGGGCTTCATCAAAATTCCCTGCTCCTTGTAAGGTTTGAGCATAAAATGAGTCGCCGTTGATATTACGCCCGGAATTGTCGCTAACTTTTCTGAAACAAATCGCGCCACTTCTTTGAGATTATCGCCTTCAACAACAACCATCAGGTCGTATGCCCCGGACATCAGATAACAGGAGCGCACTTCGTCATACTTTGCTATCCGCTCGGCAAGCCGGTCAAACCCGCCCCCACGTTCAGGGGTAATTTTGACTTCTATTAACGACCTCACAAGCTCAATGCCGAGCTTTTCATCATTCAACACAGC
>JBAMMJ010000097.1:0-4918 GCA_039793825.1 Verrucomicrobiota bacterium
GGCAAAATCCCGCCGTGTCTGTAATATTCAACTTCAATTGCAGTATCAATTCTGCATATTATTGGAGTTTTACTAATTGAACCATCGCCTCTGTGGATTACCAGAGTGAGTTCCTGACGCGGCGTCAGATTATTGTTAAGACCCAAAATGTCAAATGTCTCACTTCCATTGAGCCCGAGTGTTTGCGCATTTATTCCTTCTTTAAATTGCAGAGGAAGAACACCCATACCTACAAGATTTGAGCGATGAATTCGCTCAAAACTTTGAGCAATCACCGCCTTGACTCCGAGCAAATTTGTTCCCTTAGCAGCCCAGTCTCGGGAGCTGCCGGTTCCATACTCATTTCCTGCAAACACAACCAATGGAACCTTGTTTTTAGCATACAGCATTGCGGCGTCATAAATGCTCAAAACCTCCCCAGACGGTTGATACTTTGTGTAACCACCCTCAATGCCGGGCACCATAAGGTTTTTGATTCTCACATTAGCAAATGTGCCACGTGTCATCACTTTATCATTACCCCGCCGCGACCCATAGCTGTTAAAATCCGAAGGCGAAACTCCCTGTGCAATAAGATATTGACCGGCCGGAGAGTTCTTCTTTATGGAACCAGCAGGAGAAATATGATCGGTAGTTATGCTATCGCCAAAAATTCCAAGCGCTCGCGCCCCTTTAATCTCAGAAATTTCACCGGGTTGAAGTGAAAAGTCTTTAAAGAATGGAGGCTCCTGAATATATGTGCTCTTTTCATCCCATTGATACACTTTACCAGTTGATGAAACGATTTCATTCCATCTACTATTGCTGTTTGAAATCTTTGAATAAATCTCATTAAAACTTTCAGGCTTCAGAGCGCTCTCCAGAAACTTATTAATTTCCTCCAATGTAGGCCAGATGTCTCGTAAATAAACGGGTCCATCATTCCCCTGCCCTAACGGTTCATTTACTAAATCTATATCAATTCTGCCGGCAAGCGCGAATGCAACAACAAGGGGTGGCGACATTAAAAAATTCGCCTTTATATTGGGATGTATTCTTGCCTCAAAGTTTCTATTTCCTGACAGAACGCTTACGGTTACTAAATCGTTTTGAGTAATTGCGTCTTCAATTTCTGGCCTTAATGGACCGCTATTACCAATGCAGGTAGCACAGCCGTATGCGGCGGTATAAAATCCTAATCTGTTCAGGTATTGCTGTAAACCGGTTTCTTCAAGATATCTCGTTACTGCACGCGAACCCGGGGCTAAAGAAGTTTTTACATATTCTTTGGGCATCAATCCTTTTTCCACGGCTTTTTTAGCAACAAGCCCAGCGGCAATCATTAAAGCAGGATTAGAAGTGTTAGTGCAACTTGTTATTGAGGCGATTACTACGGAACCATTGCCAATTTTAACTTCTTTTGATTCTCCTCCACTCCCATTCAATCTAACTGTCACATTCTTGCTTAATTCTTCAGCCGTCTTTGCATAGCCATTTTCATTAATCGGCTTAGTTAAAATCTCAGTGAAAGTTGATTTTAGTTGGTCAATACTGATTCTGTCTTGTGGTCTCTTTGGCCCCGCTACACTCGGTTTGATTTTGGAAAGGTCCAGTTCTATAACTTGCGAATAATCTATCTCACCACTTTGAGGCATTCCAAACATTCCTTGTGCTTTGTAGTAGCTTTCATACAAACGGCAATGTTCTTCTGAACGTCCCGTGACCTTGAGGAACTTTACACATTCTTCATCAATAGGGAAAAATCCCATTGTTGCACCGTATTCAGGAGCCATATTTGCAACGACCGCCCGATCTACAACGGGCAACTTTGCGGCGCTTGGACCGAAAAATTCCACAAATTTTCCAACCACTTTTGCCTTTCTTAAAACCTGTGTAACAGTCAGCGCAATATCGGTGGCGGTTGCGCCTTCTGGTAATTCACCGAACATATATACACCGACTACGTCGGGAGTAAGAAAGTAAACCGGCTGCCCAAGCATCCCAGCCTCAGCCTCAATTCCACCAACACCCCAACCAACTATTCCCAAACCGTTTATCATTGTCGTGTGAGAATCAGTCCCTACAAGAGTATCCGGAAATACAACACCTCTGTTGTCCTTTATAACCCCCTTCGCTATATATTCCAGATTAACCTGATGAATAATCCCTGTCCCCGGCGGAATTACACGAAAAGAATTGAATGCTTGAGTCCCCCACTTCAAAAATTGATACCTTTCTTTATTGCGCTTGAACTCAAGTTCCATATTTTTATCAAGCGCATCCGAAGTGCCAGCGTAGTCAATTTGCACAGAGTGGTCTATCACAAGATCAACTGGAACAAGCGGTTCAACTATTGCAGGGTCCTTGCCAAAACGCACAACAGCAGAACGCATAGCTGCAAGGTCAACCAATAAAGGAACACCGGTAAAATCCTGAAGTAAAATACGTGATACAATGAACGGAATTTCGCGAGACCTTTCACTGTTAGGTTGCCAGCTGGCAAGGTCCTTTACATTATCTACAGTTACTCTTTTACCATCAACATTTCTTAATACGGATTCAAGAATAATTCTTAGAGATATGGGAAGTCGTGAAATTTTACCATATCCTTCGGATTCAAGCGCCTTAAGGGAGTACATCAACGCCTTTTTGCCATCGGCAATCTCAAACTCTCTTAACGTATCAATAATGTTTTCCATATATCTCTTTTATATTAAATTTCTTAATAATTGTTATCATTATTATACAACGCTCAAATTAGAATACCAGAAAATTTATGTCAAAAAATCAATAATAAAAAATACAACTTGTGTTAAGATTTAAACTTTTTGGCTTTAAATTCCTAAAATTATTAAAAATGATTTAAAAATTTAATTATAATTATGGCTAATGAGTTCTTTAAATCTATTAATACAATATAAAAATCTATATTTTTATATTGTAATTATAAAAACTTAGCATATTTTGTAATTATGCAGGCAAAAACTGCAAATATGTTCAATAAACTGCCAAATAACGGGTTGCTACCTGAAAATAGCGAAACAGAAACGTGTATTTCAATCCCTGAACCCTCACCTTCGCCAACAAACCTTGATAAATTGCAGAATGAATCTGTTTCAACCAGACCAATCGAAAAAGATAAAAACTTGATAGAAATTTTGACTCATTCCCAGATTTATCAGGATTTCTGTTTTGCATTCAATGAGGCATTCAGTCTTCCGTTGGTGCTTCGTCCGGTAGAGTTATGGCGATTGCCACTGCATAAAAAGAAAAACGAAAATAGGTTTTGCGCCCTGATAGCAAAGAAAAGCTCAACCTGCAGCCTCTGTTTACAGGTGCAAAAAAAACTTGCCGATGAGGCTGTTGAATCACCAAAAACGATAAAATGCCCGTTTGGACTTTGCGATTCCGCAGTCCCTGTGAAGATTGGCGAGAGGGTGATCGGCTATATTCAAACTGGTCAAATATTTTTAAAAACTCCGACCGAAAAACAATTTGAAACCGTTTTAAAAATCCTGGAAAACAGTGGCTACGCGGTTGATGTAAAAGAACTGAGGCGAATCTATTTTTCAACCCCGGTGATAAACCAGTCAAAATTCAATTCAATAATCACTATTCTGAATATTTTCGGCAAACAACTTACATTGATGAGCAATCAACTTGCAATGATGCAAAAAAACACCGAACCAAGCATAATAAAACGAGCGAAAGAATTCATTGCCCAACACCACACAGAAGATTTTACCCTGGCGGATGTAGCAAAATATGTTAATTCTAGTCCGTATTATTTTTGTAAAATCTTCAAAAAGTATACTGGAATTAATTTTACAGATTATGTTTCAAGGATCAGGGTTGAGAGGGCAAAGAATTTACTGATGAACCCGAATATAAGAATTTGCGAGATAGCATTTGAAGTCGGATTTCAATCTTTAACACATTTTAATAGGGTTTTCAAAAGAACAACAGGATTGTCTCCAACCGAGTATCGTTCCAGATTGCCATTAATCTAAATTTTTCAACTCCTCAATTACCGGGGTTATTCTTTTCCAATGCGTCCCTTTCCAGAATAATGTATTGCATTTATTGCATAGGTAATATTCGTTAATCCATTTTAATGTCTTCGGAGGTATTCTATCTTTTACATCTTCCTTGTCTACCTCAATTAACTCACCTCCACACTTCATACATCTTGGCTCTAAAACCTTTAAATTAAAAAAGTCGAATACGAGTCGCAATTGTTCAACCGGTTTTATTGTTGGAGGCAACCAAAGAGCCTGTATAGTGCCGTCTTTCAACAGCCTTCTATCAAATATCATAGTGTCGGTCGTAAGAAGAACTGCCGGATATTCCTGATTCAGAGTTATTGAAATCACTTTGTTATCATCAGCGTTTCCAACCCAGATTGCCTCGTATCCTGTTGCTCGCAACCATCTGGCTAATCCACCTAAACCGGCATCACATATAAATTTTATATTCTCATAAGAATCAACAAAGTGGTTTAAAGTTAAATCCTCCCCTGCCCTTCGCCGAACTTTTTGAAGTGCTTTTACAGCTTTGCGTAAACGAAAGTGCTGTTCAAGCAACGCCCTTGTGTCAACGCCAATTCCCTCGCCACATTTTTCCTCAATAACATTCCAAATCCAAGCCACTGCTTTATCAACATTTCTTACATTTAAAAGCCTTAACGAATCCAGAAACCAACTCTCAAATACCTTTTCAATTTTTCCCATCTTAATCATTTAAAAATCAATTGAATAAAAGTCTGTATAATTTCCTATTATATTCCAGCTTCAATATGTGTATAAGAAATATAGTCCAATCTACAATGGCCTGCATATTGAAAAATTGCTAACCTGTGGAATAGTTTATCCGTAAATGATATTTAGAAGAAAAAATCATAAGAATGAAAAGAACAGTCAAGAAGTTGCTTAAGCTTGGC
>JBAMMJ010000097.1:4928-7610 GCA_039793825.1 Verrucomicrobiota bacterium
ACTATAGGTCTTGCTCATCCAATAAGGTCATTAACACCAAGTAACCATTTTAGACCGACTTTATTTTTTTATGAACTCGTATTTAAACCATTGTTCAAACAACGCTCTGGAATACACAGGGTGCCCCATTTTAAACCACTCAAGACAGGTGAAGTTGCGATTACCTGGATCGGACATTCATCTTTCCTGATACAATTCAATGATTTAAGCGTTCTGATTGACCCCAATTTTGCTAATTGGCTTTTTGTGTTAAAAAGATTAAAATTGACAGGAATAAGACTCAAAGATTTACCGCCCATTGATGTAATCCTTATAACTCATTGCCATCACGACCATTTTCATAAACCGACGTTAAGGCGTTTACCCTCTCCCAAATTTGGTATAATGCCGTGGGGAACTATAAAATTAACCCAGAGATTGGGTTTTAAAAGGGTCGTTGAACTTGAGTGGTGGGAAACCCTCAAACACAACGGATGGAAGGTATCGCTCACACCTGCAAAACACTGGGGAGCAAGATACCTCCACGATTCCCACAGAGGTTATGGTGGTTTCATAATTGAACATCAAGGACGTGTTATTTATCACGCAGGCGATACTGCATATTTTGACGGATTTAAAGAGATATATAAACAATTTAAACCAGAAATTGCACTGTTGCCCATAGGCGCTTCGCACCCCGAATCTTTTAGACACGTTCATATGTCTCCAGAGGATGCCATTAAGGCATTTTATGACCTGCGTGCAAATGTATTTATCCCAATGCACTATGGACACTTCAAACTCGCTTTTGAAGAGCTAGATGCCCCATCCAGAAGATTGAAAGAAATTGCTGAAAAACACGGGGTCCTTAAAAAAATATCATTTCTGGAAGAAGGTGTTCCAAAGATTTTTTAAAATAATCGGAAATTCCAATGTAGATTACTTTTTATCACCAAACTTGTTAATAAACTTAACCAGAGCCCGTAAGTCGTGATAATTCGCTTTCCAGTTGTGCGCCTTTGCAGTGTTTTTGGGCTTACCATCTTCAGTTACTGTATCCAGCCATATTCCGTCTGGTGGATTAATTTGATATTTTTCAAGAAAATCAATTAACTTTATTAACGCCTCTTCATATTGCTTATTTTTACTATCGTGGGATAGTGCGTCTGTTAATGCCGCAAGCATTTCTGATTGAACCCACCAAATTTTATCTCTATTGGTTGCCGGCTGATCATCATCCCCAAGATAATACAGACCGCCTCTCTCAAAATCGTATCCGTATTTGAGGGCGTGTTTAAGGTGCGCCTCAAAATGAGACCACGAAGGACGTCTGCCTAACGCGGTTTCGGCTCTAATCATAAGCCATGCAAATTCAACATTATGCCCATACGACAGCCCTTTGCTTTTCGGGTCGTCTACACTCTTCCAATCAGGTGTTCTATGAAAACAGGAAAACCCTGGGTTTTTAGGGTAAAAATATTTCTTATTTATATCAATTGCTTCCTGAAGGGCATTTTTAACTTCTTTATCTTTTGATTCAGAATAAAGCTCCGTAAGCGCTTCCATCCAATGGAGATGCGCATTTGCGCTTTTGTATCCTGGAACTTCAACATCGGCGCCGGATTCGGGTTTCATTATTGGTTTCCAATCTTTTGTAAAATGTTCAAACCATCCTCCGTTTTTATTGTCTCTGCCATATTTTTGAATAATATGAAATAAATTCATAGCCTTTTTCAAAGCTTCGCTGTTATGACTTGCCCGATAGTATTCCACAAAGGCGTAAATTACAAATGCCTCTCCGTATAATATTTTTCTGTCGTTAAGCACATTGCCAGCAATGTCAGTTTTCCAAAAATAACCTCCGTTCTCTTTATCAAAAAAATAAGAATTCAAAAACTTGTATCCCTCCTCAGCAGCTTCAAGGTAGTTTCGTTGTGGTGTTGAAAAACCATTTATATGTGCGTGAGAAAATCCCCATACCATTCGGCTTTGTGTAACCAGCTGCTTCTCATTGTTTGGCTTCCTCCCTTTTAAATCGTCAGAGAGATAATACCCACCATTCACCCTATCCACAGCCGTATCATACCAATAAGGTAAAACCTTTTCTGATAACTGCGTTCTAAATTCTGCTGCTTTAGACGAAAAATTCGCGCTAATTCCTGTTTGCAGCGCAACGGCAAAGAATGCAGACATTATAAGATATGCAAGATTTTTAGCAGTCATAAATCTAATTATTCACCAATAATTCTAAAAAATCCACTCTGATTTGTCATCGGAATAACAACCGTTGTTGTTGTGGAAGTTGAGGTGATCGGCAAAAATTCAGTCCAGTTCACATCATTTAAGTTGGTTTTGTATTGAATTTTATATACCTGTTGCGTTAACGAATTCCAATACAATGTAACAGTTTTTAGTTGTTGATTCTTTTGTATGTTGAGATTTATTGGAGGAATAACTCTTATTGTAAACATAACGTCAATTACAGATGCGCCAGGACGCAGATCGCATACCTTAACAAAAAATTTGAAATCCCCCAGTGGTTGATTAGTCGGAGAAACCCAGACGAATATGCCTCTGTTTGGATCAAGAAATGCGTCAGACGGAAATCCCACTCCAGGTTCAAACCTTATAAAATTAGTCAAAACATCTGAAACATTTATAATAAGATAAACCACTCCACCCGGATTTATTGGAATAGGATCA
>JBAMMJ010000097.1:7620-7880 GCA_039793825.1 Verrucomicrobiota bacterium
CTTCCTTCAACCATATTTGGAAAACCAGGCGTAACAATATTCATAAACACTATGTTTGTGCTACCATCAGGAAAACGCCCCTGACTGATATTATCATATTGCTGACCAAAGGTTACAGAATCTATAAGTGTCAAATCAGGGGCAAACAGTCCAATTGATTCGCCATTTTTTGATAGCGTAAAATTACAATGTATTTCTGAATTTTTTATTGTGTTTTGCCACGGTTCCCCATCAGCCCAAACAAGTAAATATCCCCTTCC
>JBAMMJ010000098.1:0-333 GCA_039793825.1 Verrucomicrobiota bacterium
GTTCGGTAGGTGCCACGAGATTTGTTGTTGTGGGTCTATTATCCGCCCAGACGAGGAAATAACCTTTTGCAGGGATAATAACGCCGTTAGGTATCTTAAACTGAGTGGGATTAGAAGGATTATCTGTTAAGTAATAGCCGCTGAGGTCTACATCATTTGTATTTGGATTATAGATTTCAAACCAGTCGTCATAGCCGCCTGTGGCTGGGTCTACAATATAAGAGATGTTATCAGCCATCCATTCATTAATATAGACTTTTATTGGAGCTACCCGCATATCGTTTGTAGAGCCAGGAGTAGGATAATAGAATTTTTGGCGATAGAAAGGCTGTC
>JBAMMJ010000098.1:343-15810 GCA_039793825.1 Verrucomicrobiota bacterium
GGCAAAAGTGCTGTATAATTCAAATAATCAAGCACTTTATATTCGCCATAAATTGGCATAACAAGCGCAATTGAGCCTGTTGAGGGTGATATTCTGAAACTTGCGTGCAAATTAGCGTTTGTGGATTGAGATTCCTGTCCATCAAGCCAGACAACCATAAATTGGCCTGGATTAATTACAGTTCCTGACGGGAAAGTCCATTTTGTCAAATTAGAATAGTCGTCAGTCAAATAAAAGCTGGATAAATCAATGGCATTAGTATCGCTATTATAAAGTTCAACCCAGGGTTCTCGCTCGCCGAAGTTATCTGTAATACCACTATTATTTTGCGCCTGGATTTCATTTAGCCAGACTTTTGGGAGAACTGGCAATGGGGCGGCTACTGAATTTGGTTGTCCTGGCGTTGCATAAACGGGTTTTGTTGGCACTTCTGGTCTGAAGGAGCTGCTGAAACGGACGGTTAATTTATCCACATTTGTTGAGGGTAAATACCAGAAGCTTATTGTATAAATATTGCTAACGCTTACAAGTGTGTCCTGATAGATGTTATTTGCCGAGCCGCCTGTGGATGTGAATAATATTCTCAGACTCCCTTTTCCACTATGCGATATATTGGTAACAATACCGCTGTTTGTTCCACCAGTTCCAGTAATACCCCAATAACCGCCGTTGCTTAACAAAAATGCTCCTTCAAAATCGCCGCCTCTTATAAGATTTTCTCCAACTTCAGGAACGCTGCCGGCAACAAGTTTTATATCATCAATATAGAGTTCTCCTGCTGAATTTGGAAAGATTAGCAATCGTTTTGTGGTTGGCAGTATGGGACCGGTATAATAGAAGAACCTCCAGCCCATACCATCGGACCAATTTGCCACTCGTGAGATGTCGTTTCCGGCGTCTATTAATTGCAATGCCGGGCCCTGTCCATTTGCCAGCTGGGGCCAGGGTTTATTTGATTCATAACGCACTCGGGCAACAATCTCTTCAATTATCTGCCCATTTTCTCCACTGACAGGTCTTAACAGTGTAAGGGTTTCGCCATCTGTTTGCAAAGAGCCTGAAAATTCTCCTGCGATCGGAAGTGTTGAACCATATGTAGATGTGAACGCGCTCTTATTTTTGACAACCAGAATATAGCTTTTAGGCGGCAAAAACACACCGGCCGGGAAAGTAAAACCAAGTCCATTTATTCTCCAGCCGGTTAAATCAAACGTGAAGAAACTGGAATTATTAAACAGTTCAACATAAGCAGTATCAGGATTTACAGGGTTATACATTATCTCGCTGAAAACAACGTTTCCCTGGGGTAAATCAACTTGACCGGTGTAAAGGACGGTCACATTTGTTGAGGCGGTTGGAATAGGATTTCCGTAATAATCATAACCCTGAAATACAAGTTGATTAGTAACACTGCTTATCGGAACTTTTACTGAAAAAGTTTTAGTTGACGTCCATTTTACAGCGTACTCATATCCGTTTATTTTTATTGTTTTAATTTCTACAGGCGCAAGTCCTTGAAATTCTATAAGATTTGTTGATGTTACAAAATAATTAGTGTTCCCAACAGAGAAATATGGAGCATCTTCGCCACCCATTTGAGACAAAATGCTTGTTCTGGCTGAAGCAATGAAACTCTTTATATTATCCGGCGCGACGATATTCGGTGATAATGTAGTAACACCATGGTCTCTGAAGGCAGCATATTTTGCATCAACGATTCTGTTTACATTTTCGGGCAACATTGGTCCGTTGCACAAATCTTTCATAGCCCTCCAGAAAATTCTACGGTATGCAGGCACCACACCGTTGTGATATAAATAGGGCATTGCAACATCTGCTGTCTGATATTGGAATAAGTTTGCTCCTGGACCGTCTGATTGGGTGCCAGACCCTGAATTGTTCAACACGATATTAAAGTCAAAGATAATAAGTTTCCATCTGTCATTCAAAGGTTTGTATCCATACATATTCTGCGCATTTCTGTTTCCGAAGCTATCCCAGTTACCGCAGGCATGCTCAACTGCAAATGTTCTCACCCAATTTTCAACATCTACAACCGATTCCATATTTGCCATATAAGCGTCAACACCGGCATTAAAGGTGTTCGCGGCATCTACCAGATTGAACACATTTGTGAAATTGCTACCTGTCCCTTTATATGAACGCGCAAGATAATTTACTCTGTAACGAGCAAGTTTATGTTGTCCGGGCACTCCATTTACAGTAGTCGTGTATTTATTGAGTGTACACCAGGAAAGGTTATTGAATGCCATACTTCCAGTTTCTGCGTCATTCATCTCAAACCAGGGCTGTAATTTATACAAAAAGCCATCCTTATCATTCGGGAAATATTCCTCAATGACGTCGCCATTCGGGGTTTGCATATCTTCCATCAAAGTCCCCCTGCGAACTCCATTAACAAACATTGCAACATAACGACGGTATAACCATGGCAATCCTATTTTTCTTGCCAACCAATATGCTGTTTGCTCGCGTTGTATAGTATTATCATCAAAGGAGCCGTTACCTGGACCGTGGATTTTATTAAAACTCGTAGTGCCAAGCAATTTATCGTCATCAGGCATTTGAAGGGAATAATGACAATTGTTGCCAGTTGGTCCATTAAATCCTTGATGATACGGGCTTCCAGCATATCGTGATCCCATATTATAAATCACACGCCAGTTGCCGTACACAAATGTTCCTTCAATTGGGTCGTTGCTTAATACCGGTCTATTAATCCATCTATTTACAGCATCCTGTGTAAGCCACAATCTATATGGGAAGAAAGCCCCTACTGGAGTAGTTTCGCCGAATCTGACAAGACATTCATTGCCTGTTGGCGAGGCATTATAAGGAAATTGATTTGTCATTCCTTTTGAATCTGCAGCGACAATGAAAAACGCAACAAGCGTTCCTGCTGGTTGACCGGGGATGGTTGCGCTATAGACACCGTCGCGACTCACCGCATCGCCTCCCGTTCCACTATCAAGCATAGAAACTACGGTATAAGTTGTGGCTGGGTCTACTCTGTAATAAAGTCTTACATAACTCAATTTATCCGGGTCGTGGACGCGGGCAGTCACCAGCACATTTTGATTGGCTGCTGGAACAATCGGATCGTGTCTAACCTCATAAATTGCCGGCGGTGCGTTGTCCACCGCTATGGAATTGCGTTTTCCGGGAGTGCCAAGTTTTGGAAAATTAGTGAGTGATAGAAGTGGACCATAGGCTTCCATTGAATTCCCATGCAGACGCATAACTACTTCAGGAAAACCGCAGAGCCAGCGCAGTTTGGCTCGGATTGTGATAGTACCTGACGGAATAGGATTTAGCGAACAAAGTATGCGATTTGCGCCATAATCGCCGCGCTCGCTGGCGCGAATGTGCAGACTCCGACTGCTATTGTAACCTTCAGTCGTTTCCCAGCTTGTGCGAACGTGAGTTCCTCTGAAGACCCAACCTGATGTGCCGGTTTCAAAGTTAGAATTAACAACCACATTCGCGCCGCCACTTATCACCTCTACATTATCAATCAAGGCTTCGCCTTCGCCATTTAAATAAACTTCAAGATAATTGGGGGTATCGGCACTGCCGTTATCCATTGGACCGGTGGCTTCAATATTTATCCACTGCGCTTTCTTTGTTTCATCGCTATCACCCCAGTTATAAGCAAGCCGATGGTTTGAGCGCGGGTCCCTTAATTCAAGACTGCTGCCGCCTTCATTAGCCCATTTTCCCCATCTGCCTCCAGTTCCATATGTTACTTCGTCAACAACCACAAAAACCGTATTGCTTTTGACAACGCCTGTCTCATTGGTTGAGTAAACGGTTATTGGTCTCCCTAATGCTACACGCTCGCCATTTCCAGACAACGAACCGGTGAAATTTCCAACAACAATGCTGCTATCTAACTCCCCTGCATACCGGGCAAGCAACTTATCAATATTTTTTGCGACGACCAGGTATCCGTTCGGGTTTATCACTGTATTGCTCGGGAATGTGAATGAAACACCAGCCACAAATTTCCATCCGCTTAAATCAATCGCATTTGTGCCTTTATTATAAAGCTCAATATATTGCTCATCCTTGTCGTAAGTTAAAGGATCATACATTAATTCGTTTATGACAATATCATCAACATATATATCAAAGTTTGAGTTGTTAGTTCCTGGACTCATTGCGTTGAGAGGGTAAAAATCATTCGCTCCATCCGGATACCGTCCAGTAGAACGATTAGGCCATTGTGGTTCATAACGAACGCAATCTAACAACCTCTCTCCTGTGGGGTCTTTGAGATAAATCGTCTCGCCCCCTGAATCCAGTCCAAAACCGAGATTTGTCTGCCAAAATACAATCAAACCTCCGCCTGGAATTGTAGTTCCATTGGGTATGATAAATTTATTCGTTTTTGGGTCATCACTTAAACTGCAACCAGATATATCAACAGGCTGGTTTCCTTTATTATAAAGTTCTATAAAATCAACAAACGGCTCTACTGAATTTGCAAGGAACTCGTTAATGACAACATTTCTAAGGTTTCCTCCACTATAACTTTCGCCACGACCTGGTGAACCTCCTTTAAGGTCGCTTACCCCCCAGGCGCGGGGATCATTTTCTCCATAAGATGGGCGAACCAATACAAGCGAATGCCCTGTGCCATCAGCACCTGCTGGCCAATCTCCTCTGTCCTTGTAATTGACTTCAAGATAAACTGCTCCAATTTCACTCAATAGTCTAACTGTGCCATTGTCATCAGGCAATCCATTATTCACTGCATTTTCCCAGGGACCGTAAACACCGTCAGTTAATCCGTAAACCCGTTTTAATAAGTCAGGATTTCTTGCAATTACAACAAAACCGCCGCCATTTATCCAGACATTGCTGCCAAATTTGTATTTAACGGAGCCGTCAATGCTATAGTTGCTAATTTCTTCAGGCCAGGGATTGGAATTATATAATTCTATGAACTCAAGACTGTTTGAGTAGCCACCGCCATCGCCCGGATTGTACATTATTTCGCTTATTGCAATACAGGTTTTTCTGGAGCTGGGTCCCAAAGGCTCAATGGGCATCGGAACATATGTTGTTGATTCGCTAATTACATTTTCTATATCTCTGAATCCAGCAGTTGCTGCAGCTGCAGCGTTGCGGCTGCTAACCGCCATTCCAAAGTAAGCCGTTAAAGCCATATTGATGGTAACAGTACCTAATTGCGTCCAATTCTCTCCATTGAAACTCGCATATCCTGTAAAGGTATTACCGCTTCGCTTTAGACGCAGCCAGGTATAAGGATATGTCACTGGATAATATCCACTGCGAGAGCTTGCGCCGCCGATTGTCGCTCGGGATTCAAAGAAGCAGCCGACGGCGCTTGGTGTTGCAAATGTTGCGGCAAACGTGCTATTTTGATTAAGCGTCTCTCTAACCATTAGTCCTGCCCTTGTCCACGGGTCTGTTAACGTTAATTCAGATACGCGTACGCGGATATCAAAATCACCCACCTGTTGCCTGTAAACAAACGAGAACTGGTCTGCATAATCCCCGATATTCGTCCCTCTTGTAGTTATATTAAAACCACCGCTGACAGGGGTAACAATTGTGGGAGAAGTAGGATTACCGATATCGGCTGTTGTATACGAAACTGCCGAAAAGGTGGTTTTACTGTTTGTTGCTATTAGATTTCCAGCAGCTGATTGGTCTCGTATACCATTTACAGTAAGTGTATATGTTACTCCCAATTGCTGAGTCGCAGTCATTAAAATTACATTTGTCTCGCCCGTACCCATCAATACACCGTATATAACAAGCCCGCCGTAAGCGCTTGTAATGCTATAATTTGAAATATTTGTTGCTGTATCAGGACGCACTTTTTCAGAGAAAAAGACCGTAACTCTGTCCGGATAACCACTTGCTGCGCTTAATAATGCAGGTGGATTAGTATCGGCTATCACTCTTAAAATCGCATTACTGCTTTGCACCCAATAGACGATATTGCTTACAACATTGGTTGCTCTTACGAAAATGGTTGAATTATCATCGCTGAGCAAAACAGGATTTATCGTAAAACTTAAATTTGTCGCGCTCGGTACTGGAGAACCGTTTTTAAACCACTGCATCGTAGGCGGAGGATTTCCATTCAGTCCAACAGTAAATGTAGCGCTCCCCAATTCTATTACGGTTTGATTTTGCGGCTGGTTTGTTATCGCTACAGGAACAAGTGTAGTGTTGATCTCCTCAAGACTAAAAGCCGAAAAGGCATAGCCATACGAGCCGCCGGATGAACCACCACCGGGAACAGTGCCTTTATAGGTCTGGACTGTTATTGAAAATGATCCGTCAACACCTGGATTTATATCCGTGAAAACTACCATAGCACCTGCCGCTCTATTTTCCCCAGAATTAAAAGCCGCCTCATTCTGCGCCATAGTACCTCCATCTGCAGCAGTTAAAACACCGTAATTCGGCGCCGGGCTTTGAGACCAAGTCGGCTGGTGCGCAGGAGTAAATGAATCCACACTATTCAATGTCACAAGCGTCCATCTGTCGGCATAGCTTCCGCCACGCACAGCGGTGCCTTTGAATATATATTTCTTTGACGGGTCAAGTCCGTTGAATGTATAGGTAATAGTTGCGCTACCTTGAAGTTGAATCGCATCTCCAGCGCCACTTCCAAAATCCACGTAGGGATTGAACCAATTGGCGGCAGGTGTGCCCGGATTCGGCGCCCCCATCGTGTCTGCCGAAACACCGCCGTTATTTAAAATGGTCAATGACACAGGAGTCCTTGCCCCCTGCGGCAAAACCGCATAAGTCACGGTATTGGACAAAGGACCGCTTAATCCGGCATCTCCTCCGAGTGGATTATAAAAATTTGCGTATGAAGAAGAATTTGCCCCGCGATGATGGTCGTTGATTGCTACCCAGTTCGTAGTAAACTGACCAAATGTGTTGACCGATGTTATTACTGTTCCCGCGATGAGAACAATACACAAATGTAACAAATTTTTTTTCATTTCTAAAACCGCTTATAGTTTTGAGAAAGACTACTTATACTCAAAAAGTAAGTTTTGCAATAACCTTTTTTTATCCCACTCCACATTCATTGCAATAATGTAATATAATATAATAATTCTAACTATTGCAAATTCAGCAAAATTAATGCCTGACCAAAAAATGAAAATCGGAATATAAATTACTGGATTTAATTCTCTTTTTTGAAAATTAAATAAATTTTCCCGGTAAAAATTTATGAACAGAGTAAAAATCGGTGTAATATATTTTCGGATATGGATTATTTGATTGAAAAGATAAAAGAAAACGCCGAACGACGCCTGCTTTTACCTGTTGGACAGGATATTGCGCGAGAATTGCCAAGATTTCGGAATTTTTTAAAGGTTGAAACCCACAGGTTAAAGATACTTCATCGGGCGGGGGCTGGTGGACTGGAGATTTGCAGAGCGCGGGCATATGTTGTTGACGAAATGTTAAGATATCTTGTCCTTTCTGTAGCGCGTAATGTATATGGAGACAATTTCGATCCTAATGAACTTCCATTTGCACTTGTCGCAACAGGCGGCTATGGCAGAGCAGAATTGAATCCGCATAGCGACGCAGATATTATGTTATTGCATTCTTTTTCAATGGTCAAAGACCGTCAGATCGCCCCCTGGATTGAACTTGTGTCTCAAGGTATTCTTTTTGACATTGGGCTTAAAGTTATGCACACGGTGCGAAGCATTTCAGATGCAATTCAAGTGGCAAACTCTGATATGCGTTCAAAAACCGCTTTGATAGAAGCGCGATTAATTATCGGAAACAATAAGCTATTTGAAAAATTTCAAAATGAATTGCTGAACAAGTGCATTAAAGGAAAAGAGGATGAATATATTGAAGCGCGTATTATAGACCAAAATCTCAGAAGGGCAAAATATGGCAACTCAGCCACGATGCAAGAACCAAATATTAAAAATGGCTGTGGTGGATTGAGAGATTACCAGAACCTGCACTGGATGGTTTATGCGAAATACCGCGCAAGGACGATGGACGAGATGGTGTCTCAGGGATTAATAAGTCAAACTGAAAAAAAGGAACTAACTGAAGCGTACGATTTTCTTTTGCGGGTACGAACAGAATTGCATTATCAGGTGCCGCGTCAGATGGATGTGTTGACCAAACGACTTCAACCTTCTGTTGCTTACAGGCTTGGTTTCAAAGACCATTCTCCAAGCCGCAGAATTGAAGAATTTATGAGCGAATATTACAAACATTCGCGAAATATCTATTTAATAACAAAGACAGTAGAAGAAAGATTAGCCCTTTTGCCACGACAGGCAATCTTCTCCGTAAAAAGATTGTTCGGCATTAACAAACAAAAACACCAGATTATAGACGGATTTAAAATTGAAAACGGTATTATCACGTTTACGTCGCAAAAAGTTTTTGACGAACATCCGCAGCGATTAATGAGATTGTTCCTGCATGCGCAACAACGAAGAGTTGCTTTCCACCCTGAACTGATCCAACTAATACGAAGAAAAATCAGGCTTATACGGCGCGAGTTTCAAAACAATCCAGGCATAGGCGAAACATTTATTCATATACTTAACCAGCGTGGAAATGTTGCTCCATATATTCGCCAGATGCATGAGGTCGGACTTCTTGGAAAATATATCCCGGAATTTGGAAAATTGACAAACTTAGTTCAACACGAATTTTATCACCAGTACACACTTGATGAACACACCATAGTGTGCGTTGAAAAAATTGACGATATATGGGAGCGCAAAAACGGGATTGACGCATTTTATTCAGAACTTTTGAAAGGATTGGAAAAACCGTATTTGCTATATCTGGCAATGCTTCTCCACGACATAGGCAAAGCGGCAGGCGCTGCGCGTGGCAAACACACAATAATTGGCGCAGACATAGCGTATAAAATTGGCAAAAGAATCGGGATTGATGAGCAGGATGCTGAAACACTGCGCTTGCTGGTTGAAAACCATCTGTTGCTCGCAGAGTATTCTCAAAGACGAAACATTGACGATTTAAACGAAATTCTGGCATTCGCAAAAAAAATCAGGAACGAAGAAAACCTCAAAAAGTTGACTATATTAACGGTTGCAGATACGCTTGGCACAAGCGAGTCTTTGTGGAACGGTTTTAAAGACCAGCTTCTTCAAACATTATTTATGCGGGCTTCAAACCTGTTTGCAAAAAATTTAAATATTTCAGAAATTGAAACTGTTGAACGGGAAAAATTGGTAAAATCGCTCTTAAAGATTCTTCCTAAAAAACAGGACGAGGCTGCAATTCGGATACACCTTGAGAACTTACCGCAACGTTACATATATGCGCAAAATATTCGTCAAATTGCAACCGACCTGACGTTGGTCTATAAGTTCTTATGCAACCAGCTGGCGATTGAAGAAATGGCGCTGACCCCGGTAATTGCGTGGCATAATCAACCAAACAAAGGATTTGCCGAAGTTAAAATTTGCACATTTGACAGAAATGGCTTATTCGCAAAAATTGCAGGTTCTCTAAGCGCTGTGGGACTTAATATCTTAAGCGCTTATATATTCACCAGAAACGACAGCATTGCCATTGATACGTTCTATGTTACAGATTCGCAAACAGGAAAAACCCCAAGACCGGAACAACGCCAGGAATTCAAAGAATTGCTTACGGAGGTATTATACGGCAAAAAGGCGGATTTTGAAAGTTACATAGCGAGGCATCGCACAAGCAATGTTTTATATCAAGCGCTTGAAGGCGAAAGAATACCTACAAAAATTACGTTCATTAACGATATATCAGATACCCTGACAGTAATTGAAATTGAAACTGAAGATAAAATTGGGCTTCTTTATAGAATTTCTCAATGTCTGAATGAGCTTAATCTTGATATTTCTATAGCTAAAATCTGCACCGAAAAAGGAGCAGCAATAGATAGCTTTTACGTGAGTAAAATTGGTGGTGGGAAAATCATCTCCGAGAATGAACAGAAATTGATTGCAAATAGAATCCGCAATGCTATAGAAGACAGGACAACCACAGATTAATTATTACTGAAGTGCTTAAATGTGAACCTCTAACTTACAACGCATTATAACCAGACAAATTTTAACAAAATAAGGTTGACCAAACAACGGTTAATTGGGGATATAATAGATTGATTTAAGAGGTTGGTACCAATTGCTGGTTTGTAAAAATGGAAAAAACAAAGCGAAAAAATAGAAAAAGTTATTCTGGCGAATCCAAATACGACGTAAACAATAGCATCATATCAAAGGCTTATGGCGAGTACGCAGATTTAAGACGAGAACTTTCAGACTCAAAAGATAAAATCGCTGAGAGGTATGAATTGTTGAAACTTTTTGCAAATTGCACCGATCTGCAGCGTTCCTGGTTGTTGCTTGAAGACTATTTTGAAAAATTGGGGGTTTCACGCAAAGACTTCATAGACGCCGATTGGTGGTCAAAAATCTCAGAATCCACAGGAGACAGAAGACTCCAGGAGCTCGCATTTTTATTTATCCGTTCAAGACGCACTATTCCCCCTGAATTATCAAACTATGCAGACTATGCCCGTTTTGCCGAAATTGAAAAATCTGAAAAGGAAAAGACAATATTAAAAGATTTGGAAAACTGGATTATACCACCAGCCGGATATATTTCCCAACCCAAATCAATCATTAAAATCTATGGAGAATTAAAACAGGATAGCGATACTCCAATCTTTCATTCGCTTGAACTTGAATTTGTAATTTTTAAATCAAACGGGACAAGAGAAATAAAAACATTCCGGGACTTGATGGAAATAGCTATGCGGCCAGAATGCGAGCTTGAACAATATTCCATCAAAGATTTGGTATTTCTAAAGTGGTTATCGGAAAATTATGGGGCTCAATATGACGTTAACGCGAGGAAAGATATTGACCAAAAAATAATTAATGGCAGTGAACTTTATCACTGGTTGATAAGATGGGGAACGGAAGAACGAATTGAATCAAAACATAATTGCGGTTATTACAATTTTTGTGGTGAGTATGCAGTAATTCAACCCGAGATTATAATTGAAAAAGAGATTCCATATCTATGGTTTGGTTTAAAGCTGCCGACAAATGAACAGATACCGATTAACGAGGCGATTTTTATCTCGGGCAATCCAACCTTATGCGCGCGAGGAAATAAATTTTACATATTGCATAAATCTCCACCGCCCGCGTTCTACGAATACATTTCTGCAAAAGAAAAAATCCCACTCCGCAATTTAACGCCAAAACTCAAAGCTTACTTAAGAAGACAGAAGAATGAGATACTTTTAAATTGGGAGGAGATTTGCATTATTCATCCTGCAAAGCCGCGTTTTGTATTTGAACTTGAATCAGATATAATTCGGGTGAAATTACTCGCAATTAGCGAAAAAGACGGTAGTGTGTGGCTATGGAATGGTCATGAATGGGAGCCGCAAGAACATCCTAATAATTCTGAACCGCCAAACATCCTTGACGATACCCGCGTTGAAGAAGCGGTTAAATGGATGAGAAAATTAGATTTACTTGAGACCGAACCCGGGGTGTGGACGGGCGATGTCACGGAGGGATTTTTATTTAATCTTGCCGCATTGTGGGAACTGCGTCCGAAGGATGCCGAATATATGGGCAACCAAGCCTTTTGCCGTCTCTTTATATCTCCAACTTATCTTCGCCCAAAGGTTGTTGTCAAAGGGAGCGGAATTGACTGGCTATCTGTCTCGGCAGAATGGGAAGCAGAGGGATTAAAGCTCACAAAAGCAGACCTTGAACAGCTTGCAAATTCAACAGGGAGATTTGTAAAACTTCCTGACGCAGGCTGGGTTGAACTGGACACTGAGGCGGTGATAAAAGCCCACGAAGCTGCGGCTGAGCTCGGTATGGACGGCTTGGTGCCAGTACCTGAAAAAATTCCAATTGAACAGCTGGCGCGAACCGAACAACAATCATTTCTTAATTTCTCAAACAGCGAAGAAGCCTTGCAATTAAAAGAAAGACTCAAAACTTTTAAAGGCATTCCAGAAATCCCAATACCTGAAGGTGTGACCGCTTCGTTAAGACCATATCAAAAAGAAGGTTTTTATTTCCTCTGTCATCTAACAAATCTTGGATTTGGGGGAATACTTGCAGACGATATGGGGCTTGGGAAGACAATTCAAACACTCACCTGGCTATTGTGGTTAAAAGAAAATAAAGGAACAGACTTTAAACCAGCTCTTGTAATTTGTCCTGCCTCAGTTTTGCACAACTGGAAACGGGAATCGGAAAAATTCACGCCACAATTAAAAGTCCTGATTCTTGAAAGTGGCGCTGCCCGACACGGATTAAGGAAAAAGATACCACACAATGACCTAATAATCACCAGTTACGCGCTCTTGAGAAGAGACCTTGAAGAATTATTGAAGTTCAGTTTCAGCGCCGTTATTCTGGATGAAGCGCAATTTATCAAAAACCCCGACGCCCAGATTACAATCGCGGTAAAACAACTGAAAGCCCAACAAAGACTCGCCCTTACAGGAACGCCACTTGAAAATAGACTTCTTGACCTGTGGAGCATTGTTGATTTTGTCCAACCCGGTTACCTGGGTTCTCGGGAACAATTCCATAAAACCTATGACCCGCCCACCTCCTGGAATTCGGAAGAATCACTGATCAGAGTTAGAATTGCACGAAAAAGACTTTCTGCCAAATTGCGCCCAATTCTAATACGGAGACTAAAACAACAAGTTGCCGACGATCTTCCTGATAGGATTGAAGAGCGGCGAGATTGCGTTCTTGTGGACACACAGCGTAAACTTTATCTTGCGGAGTTAAAACGCAGTCGCGAGCAAATCGCTCAGGTGCTCACCGAAAAAGGCGTTGCCAGAAGCAAAATTCACATCCTTGCTGCATTAACCCGACTAAGACAGATCTGCTGCCACCCTGCCCTTGTTGGAAGCGACGCGCCATCGGGCAAAACCGAAACATTGTTTGAACTGCTTGAACCACTCATTGCAGAAGGACATAAAGTACTCCTGTTCTCGCAATTTGTCCGTATGCTAAAAATACTGGAAAAAGAATGCGCCGAAAAAAAGATATTAACCTATACAATTACAGGCGAAACAAAAGAAAGAATGAATGTTGTAAACAGTTTTCAAGAAGACCCTAATCCCTGCGTCTTTTTGTTAAGCTTGAGAGCCGCAGGCACCGGACTTAATCTAACGACCGCAAGTTATGTTATCCTATATGACCCGTGGTGGAACCCGGCTGTTGAAGCTCAGGCAATTGACAGGTCCCATAGAATCGGTCAAACAAAAACTGTAAACGCATACCGGCTTATTTCGCCAGGAACCGTGGAAGAAAAAATATGGGAATTGCAACAACGCAAAGCCCAAACCATCTCAGACGTGCTCGGCGAAGAAGGTTTCGCGCGAAGCCTGACTCGCGATGACATTGAATATCTCTTTGCCGATGACTAACCGCTATAACCAAATTGGCTTTTGTCAATCACAAGAGAGGCAGATAATTTGGGAAATACTCGCATTGAAATTCAGTTATATTTTTTAATATAACACCTGTCATTAGCTAATTTTGGTCATTAAAAAGTTGAGTTAAATTCCAATATATGTGTTAAATTGTTGATAACTTTTTATTGAACTTTTTAACAATTTGGTAATCCTGAATTTTGTGCCGAAACAGATACTTGGAAAAAGCTTAGGCAATTTGTTAGAGACCGGCAAACCAGTTTCCGAACCTTCAGCGGATACTGCAAAAAAGCTGGAGCCAGAAAGGCTTTCTAGCCGCGGCTTAAAAGTGTTGGTTGTGGGCTCTGAACAGACAAAATATAGTCCTTCGGATTCATCATTATCGGGAAAAAGCCCTATTCCAAGTTTAAATAATCTGTCGCCCCAAAAACGCAAAACAAACCAATTTTTTGTCCTATTTGTTGCGGATATATTATTAATTATTATGGCATTTGCGCTAATACTCGGGAGACCGACGCCGCCATCAAAACTTGAATGGGCGCTTGCTTGCTCGGCGATTGTAATAGGCGCAATTTTGAGTTATTGGGGGATTATTAACCGTTTTCCTAAATCATAATCTGGAAATTATAAACAAAACATTTGATATTTATTATAATATTTTAAATATTTTTTACCAGTATGTCTGAATTAAAAATCATCGGCGATTGGCCGCGCCTTGCGAGCGGAATGGTTCGCTACAAAAAGGCGGTAGGTACTATTTTCCCAAAATTCTCCACGATAGTCGTAGTCCCGGGAATTCATGCAACACAACGAATTGAATTTATTGAACACTTAAATGCAGAACGCGCAAAAAATGGCGAGCCAATCCTTTCAGAGCAAGAGCAGGAGCAAATTATTGAAGAAGGAGTAGACCTGTTTTTTGACGATAACGCAATACTATTACGGCCGCAACCGGACAGGATGGACCTTGTTTTTAATGCAGATGAATTATTACAAACAGTTGAGTCCAAGTTGCGAATAAAATTTCTTCATGCGACAAATCGCGAAGTTCTTCTATCCATCAAAAAACGTGGTGAATGCTGGCGTATAAATCCGCTCCCACGCTCTGCCGCCGAGATCGTTAAATGGATTAAATCTTCAAAAACCGCGATTTCCTGTGGTCAAATTTACTATTATAATATGATTACAGGGACAAGGTTTTTGACCTATGAAAATTTTGCAAGTCTCGCTTCTCTGCCCGATTCAGAACTCGCCAGACAGCTTGAGGAAATTAAAATCTTTGCCAATAAGGTCAATAGATTAAAATATCCCGAGGTTGCTTTTTTTCAGGCAAATCCCTCATTTAATCCGCAATTGTTTACTAAATACAATTTTCTAAATATGTCTTCTGAGGAATTGCGTAATGTTTACGAAGAATTGCGCAAATTATTTGAAGCTGCGGTAAAACCGGAGATGCGATATGAAGCCTTTGACAACCTCAAATGGCGCAACGTAATGTATTCGGCTCTAATAAGCCACGAGGAAGGTATCGTTGCCGATTCAATACTTCGCGGATTAAGCCCGGAGTACTTTATGCAGCTTGAATGGTTGCCCGGAGGCAGAATTGAGGAAGGCGAACTGATATTTGATTCAATCTTTGACGAGTTTGAAAAAGACCCTGTCAACCCGGAACTGCAGGGAATTTGCGATATTCGGGTAAAGAGCTTTATTTTTAATTTTATAAGGGAATTCGGCGAAATTGAATACATAAATATTGCGCGAGTGCCAATGTCACTATCGCAACGCGAACATTTTGCAGGACACCGCGGAGTATATCTTGCTGAAGTAAAAGTTTTTGAAAATCCTAAACCGATAGTGCGAATTATACGAATGCAAAAATGGGATATTGCCGGACATCTTGACAGAGGCAAATCTCTCCTTGAAGCAATGCTTGAAGCGGCAGAATACACCGAATACGTGCTTGATA
>JBAMMJ010000098.1:15820-34692 GCA_039793825.1 Verrucomicrobiota bacterium
TGAACCTTCCTCCTCGCATAATAATGCAAAAATTAAGTGAAATCTATAATGGGTTAAACGAGTCTTATAAAAATCAAATTATCTGGTCTACCTATTTTGAACGTGACTACCTGCACGGTATCGCAACAGATAAAATCCCAAGAATTAAATACAAAGACCCAATATACTCAAAAAAACTTGCATTTCTTCTTGGAAAAGCCGCTGCGGCAAATATGATTATTGGACGAATCCAGTCCGATAAAACAAACACGCTTGATGTTCTTTTTGACGACGGCGATGAAGTGGTTGTTGAAGATGATAACGGATTGCCGCAACAAATAACCATTGGAGACCCGTCCGGTGCCTTTGGAAACTATCTTTCGCCTCTGGATAAATTCGCCGCAGCCTACGCCCAGCCAGTGCTTAAACGATGGAATTATCTCGCAAATCCAACAGAGTTTATGGAATCTTATCTTGACGGATTTACTCACGAGTTTTCGCGAATCCAGAATGAATACCGAAGACGTCGCCGTGCCTTTGATACTTTATTCAGACATAGAAAACGCCACGAGGGTGGCAGCTTAGCCTACCGATGGGAATGCGTGTTGCAAAGGCTTGACAATACCGATCCAATACATATCGCAAGTCTCATACGAACATTAATCTTTGAAAAAACTCAGTCTCGTGATATTGAAAAAGAAACCGTAATTAAATAGCCTCAGCGGCGATATTAACCCAATCCATTCAACTTACCCGGGATTTGCCTCAACGACGGCT
This sequence comes from Verrucomicrobiota bacterium, assembly GCA_039793825.1. Classification (GTDB taxonomy): domain Bacteria; phylum Verrucomicrobiota; class Verrucomicrobiia; order Limisphaerales; family JAKPVM01; genus JAKPVM01. Next base: position 16,577 of record JBAMMJ010000098.1, read on the forward strand.
AAACCTGAATTTGTATGTTTATTTAGAGATTTCTAAATCTGAATTTCTCCTGCTTAATCTGGCTTGAACAACCGGAAGAAACCGGACGCCTTTTCATAATCGTTTACAAAATGATAATATAAAGTGGTTCCGTTTGTCTGGATTCCATCAAGGATTGACATCCAATCTTCCGGCGAAGCGAGGTCTCTCTTGTATTGCAAATGGAATTCCGTTGAAGTTAATGGCCAGCTTACCATAATTCCTGTTTGTGTCTTTGTGATATTGAGCCAGACAGGAGGAGTTCCAAATTGCGGAATTAATCTTGAATTGGGAATATATGGCAATCCGAGGAACATACAAACAAGATTGCCGATATCGCCATTTCGCAAAGGTTGATATGGTTCAGTATAAGCGACACGGTTCGTGCCCGGACCGACCCTATTTGCAAATAATGAATAAAGGTCAACACCGGCAGGTATCTTCGGCCCCATAATAAATAACGGAATAGTGTAATTAATTGGTATTGAAGCGTCGCTATGTCCCAAACCTGTTCCGCCGTGGTCAGCAGTGACAATCAAGACAGTCTCGTTTGAATAAGTTGGGCTTGTTAAGATAGCATCAATTACACGTCCCACGTAAGTATCCATAGTTCTTATAGTATTGCTCCAGGTGGTTGAACCCCATCCTGATGAATGGCCCACTGTGTCAGGTTCTGTAAAATGCACAAATGTGTAATTCCACAATGTGTTGCTTCCAATCCTTCGTTCCAACTCCTCAACAAGTGGCAAAGATGAACCTGTTGAAGCATTACCCGCCGTAGACAAAACAAAATCTATCTTACTTCTGCCGTTGTCTTCTCCAACGAGATCAACCGCGCCATTTGTGCCGCTCCAGCTCCGTGATAATAGCGTTAGGGAAGCCTTGGAATAGATAAACGCCGTGGACAATCCATTGTCGTGAACCACATCAAACACACTGTATTTATATGGGAGGTTTGGATTGCCGGTGCTGGGCGAGTGAATTGTTGAACCGTTATCCATATCAGTCGTTAAACCGTGATAACTCTGATTATCCCATCCGGAAGGTTGTAACACCGGCAATGAAGTAAACATTGAAGAATGATTTGGCAATGTAATTGAAGCAAAATAGTCGCACCGCGCGTTCAACGTCCATGCCCCAATTTGTTGAAGTCTTACAAAATTAGGAAATTGTTCCGGCGCATTTTTAAGATAATCCCGCAGATACAAAGCCCCGCAACCATCTATGCTAATATGAATTACGTGTGTTAATAAATCAGGATTTATTATATATGTCCAACTGCCTCCTTTAAACTGATTCGGAGTTGCTGCAAGGTCGGTGATATTATGGTTTTCTGTCCAGGCGACTGACACCAGACCTGTGATGTTCAGGTCATAAGTGAACAGGTACGGACCGCTCCCCGAGCCTGCAACGCTCGTGGCTGGGATTCCATTGATTGTAAGGTCTGAGGTGTCAATTCCATTTACAGATTCGCTGAACCATACTTTCACTGAATTTAGTGATTTTAATGTTGAGCCCGGAGCAGGACTAATTTTCGTCACCGTCGGTGGCACACGGTCTTCAGTGGCGTATGACCAGGTTGCCCCGGGGGCATTTGCGTCAAATGGGTTTGGAATCAAAGCCCTGTCGGTAATCCCGTGATTTGTAGCCCAGGTTACGACGATGTTCGTAGCATTAACGGTTGGAAAACCAAATCTATATGAATTGCCCTGACTTATTATACTGGTAGATGGAATACCATTAACAAGCAAATCGCCGACTGTAACACCCTGGACCGGTTCTGAAAACGTTACCACAATATAATTAATCGTACCAACGAATGCCCCAGCCGGTGGAACTTGAGTGACTATAGTTGGCGGAATCATATCAAGCAATAAATACTGCCAATAGTTGCCTGGCGCTTGTGGGTTAAATATCAACGCTGTGTTGCTCCGATTCATTATCGCGGTTGTCGGCGCCCAGCTGACAACAATATTGCCATAGGGCGGTTGAGCAAAATAAAATGTAAAACTGGCATATTCACCGCTTATGCTTGTGGCTGGCGTCCCGTTGATAAGAAGGTCTCTTGCTGTGATGTTTGTAATTTCACAATCAAACTCCACTGTTATCTGAGTCAAATAATTAGTAACAAAACCGGGTTCTGGATATATTCTAACTATGTGTGGGAGTTCTGGATTATAGAGCTTATACTGGAATGTCGGCACGGACTCAGAAATATTAAATGATTTTGGCTGGCTATCATAATCTACTATTCCATTATCCGAAGCCCAGCTTACATTTACGATGCCATAATCGGGCTGTGAGAAAGCAAAAGAATAAGTTGAACTGTCAATTTGATGAACAGAAGAAGCCGGCGTCCCGTTAATCAACAAATCTTGCGCATTTACATTGTTAACCGGCTCATTAAATCTGATTACGATGTTTGTTAAATTCCAAACATCTCCCGGCACCGGTTCAACAGATGCAATCATAGGTCCGATTAACATCGGATCAACTGCGGAAGCGTATAATTCAAGCTCAAAGAGAAAATCGGTGTCATTTGTCGCGCGGTTCATTGCCTGAATTGCAAGAATATTATCGCCTGCAACTAACACAGAAGATGGAACCGCTATTACATTTGTAACATAAGGCAATCCTGATTGAGGTTCGCTCGCGCTTGAGACTGTATTTGACGAATAGTTAAACGGAATTTCGCCATTTGTAACGGTTGCAGACCGATAAACTTCAATGCCGTTTATCCAGGCGATGAACCCATCGTCAGCTCGCGCCCGGATAGTTAGATTTGTAAGCGATTTCAGACTTGGCACATAAAATTTGTGTCTTAAATAAATAACCTGATATTTTCCATACATATCATCAAGCAATGTATTACCTGTGTAAGGCACTGGCGTTCTATCAATATCAAAATAGAACGGGGCTTGATTTGTCCGCCATAACGCATCGTTAAAACTCAATAACCGCCATTGATTAATCGGACTTGAAGGTTCCCATAGACCTTTGTGAATCTTGTAATAGGCATTTGACGGAACCAATGTAATCCTTGGCGCTACCAATAAATACTGCCAGGTTGCCGAATTTCCCGACGGCACAAAGGCGTTTGGTTCAACAGCCATATCTGCGATTCCATTCTCTGATGCCCACGAGACTATCACAACTCCATAAAGCGGGCGCGGGAATGTGAATGTATAGGTTATGTTATCAGTGGTGGTGACTTCGGCTGCAGGACTGCCATTTATTAATAAGTCGGATGCATCTACTCCGGAAACCTTTTCATTGAATGTGATTGTGATCTGGGTCAGGTTGCTCACACTTGCGCCAACAGCAGGTGTGCTGCTGACAATGTAAGGCGCAAGTTTATCAATCAGGTTATAATTCCAGGTAGCCGATGGGTCGGTTTCATCAAATGGCAAATTCTGCGGATATCCTTTATCGGTTATCCCGTGATTATTAGCCCAGGAAATCGTCACACTCCCATAAGGCGGCTGGGCGACTGTAAATGTGTAATTAGAGCCGCTTCCACTCATACTCAATGCCGGCACACCATTTATTAACAGGTCGCCAGCGTCAATACCCATCACCCTTTCTGTAAAGGTAATTTTAATAGTTGTCAGATTCGTTAATGTTGCGCCAGGCGGCGGGTCTACGGCGGCAATCTTCGGCGCTTCTGCGTTAATTGGCGGTTCAACAACAGTAATTGTTATGGGCGCAGATTCCGCAAAGTTTCCATTAGAATCAACCGCCTTTGCTGTTAATATATGCGTCCCAAACGGCACATTGCTCCAGACCATACTGTAAGGCATTGCCACCATTGAACCTATTTCAACTCCATCGGCAAAGAATATAACATTTGTGACGCCTGAGAATGCGCTGGCGCGAACTTGTATTGTCACGTTAGTATAGCCTTCAAGATTATCCCACACTCTACCGTTGAATGGATTGGTAATCTGGACAAGCGGTATTGTTTCCGCTGAATAAATCGTCACGAGGATTGCTGATGAATATTTTACACCGCTCATATTATCAATTGCCGCAATGCGAACATCGTGCCAGCCGATTGGCGGATTTGTCCATACGAACAGATACGGAGGTTCAGAAATTTCCCCTAATTTTGTTGAACCATCATAGAATTCAACTTTTTGAATTGTTCCGTCTTCGTCCGTAGCCTTATCTTCAATGGTAATTGTTCCAGGCGCAATATAAACAACATTATTCTTTGGAGATATCAAAGAAACCTCCGGCAATATGTTTCTTATGATTCTTGGTACGCCAATCATTCTAAAATTAAGCCACACATCGGAACTTGTCGGGTCTGATTGGTGAACCTCTGCGGCGATTACGTTTCTGCCCGCTCTTAAAAGATTTGTTGGCACAGTGGTTCCATACCATGCAACTTCATCATTCATTCCAACTGTAGTCAAAGCATAGTTTGTGTAAGTAATTTCGCCTGCAGGCATATTTTGACGGAAGATTTCAACGCCGTTCAAATAGACAATCACTCCGTCGTCTCTCTGCACGTTTATATAAATATAGTCATAGATGCTCAGATCGTTTGTAAGATCAAAGGCGAGTCTATAATAATAAGTTGGATACCTATTATTTGGGTCAGGTCCCCAGGAGTTTGTTGTGGCAGGATATTGACCATTCGCATCGCCATAACCAAGCGGTGATGGTCCGGATTTCCAGGACGAATCATCAAAATCAACCGCTCTCCATGCCGTCCCTTGATCGGTTCCGTCATCAAGATACTTCCAAATAGCCCCCACAGGTATAAAAGTATTTCCGATACCAATATAAATAGGTTGCGAAACGTATGTGGTTCCGTCATCTGCATATCCTACTGTAGTAATCCTGTGACTGCCCACAGACATATTTGTCCAGACACCTGAAAAAGGCGGTGTTGAATCTCTGGCAAATAATACATTATCGGCATAAAATTCAACGTTTGTAACTGAACCGGTTCTTGTATAAGTAACAACGTTAAACGTGATTGAAGATTGGTCAGTGAAGAAACTGCCATCAGACGGGTTTACTATTGTGACTCCGTAATTTAGAGCGACATCATTCACGGAAGTCGTCGCAACTTGACTATAGGCGTCGGTAGCCACCGCATATAGCGAATTTGATCCTGGCGGAAAGTTTGTCGCAATGATTGTGTATGGCGGATGTAACGCTGTTCCAACATAAAAATCACGGCAATAAAAATCTACCTGCATTATAGGGGCTACATTTGTGGTTACATTTGCCTCAAGCTTTGTTTCATCGCCTATGATTAATGTGGAGTTGTTTGTTGGCAATGTCAGAGTTATATAAGGTGGCATGGATAAATTCAAGAATATAATACCTCTTTGTATTGTTGGAGGGAAACCAACAGGGGCGCCACACACCTGAATTTGATATTCTGTTCCGCGCACGGCATTGAAGGTTACCAGGCTCTCAGCCCTTCCTGGTGCGTTATCGTTATATGCAACCTGAGTTAAAGAACTTACATTTGTTCCTGTAAAAACTCCCAACGTTGTATTAAATGAGCTTCCAAAAGTATCAATTCTTACCTGACCACTGAACGGCGCTATCCATTTCCACCAAACAGAGGCGCCGCGCTGGAAAAATCCGTCCCCCAGAGGCTCGCCGGGTTCAGTAGTTGCGTCTACGTTGTATCCAATAACTGTTGTCGGTAAATTTGTTATAGCGATCCTATTTTCAAATTTATCATTACCAACCTGCACCTGTTCAACAAACCTGTACGCCCATTTTGCGCCAATGGAATTGGGGTCAAATGGATTTGGAACATCTGCAAGGTCGGTAATGCCGTGGTTTTCAGCTCAGGAAATCATTATTAATGAGGTATTTGTCGGAGAATCAAATGTAAAAGTATAAGTCGTAGGATTCACACTTGTTACCTCTTTTCCCGGAATACCGTTCACTAACAAATCCGCCGCATCCACACCGTTGACGGGTTCGCTGAAAACCACTGTCAATTCATTTAACATACCGAAAACCACTTCACCTGCTGATGGAATCCTGCGGACGATAACTGGTGGCTCCCTATCGGTAAGCTGGTATGACCAGGTAGCCGCTGAAGCGTCAAACGGCAGATTTGATGGATAACCAATGTCTGTGATTCCGTGATTTGTCGCCCACGAAATTCTAACAATGCCGTATGCTGGCTGATCAAATGTAAACACATATTCTGCTCCGCTTCCTGTGACGTTCTTTGCCGGAACACCATTAATTAACAGGTCTGAGGCATCCACATTTATCACTGGTTCACTGAAAACAATCCGTATTTGTGTTAGACTTCCGAGAGTTGTCCCTGCTGGAGGTTCCTGAGAAACAATTACCGGGGGCTCGGTGTTAATTGGCGGCTCGATCACCGTAATATTAACAACGGCAGATGTCCCCCAGTTCCAGTTCATATCAACTGCGTAAGCAATCAAAGTTATTTCTCCAAACTTAGCATTCCAGTTGACAGAATACGGTTTGGTTTCGTCTATACCGATCAGTTCATCATTTGCATAAAATTGGACATTTGAAATTCCTGCAGGCGCAGCCGCTATAGCAGTTATCGGAATGGTAATTGGTCCTTGAAAAGAACCTCCGTTTGTTGGAGAGGTAATAACCACAAGGGGCGTTCCATTAGAATCAAAAACCGCGATTTTAACAGCATCTGAGGTCGCCGAGTTATTCTGGTTATCATATGCGGTTGCGGTGAGCGTATGAAAACCGACTGCTGGATTTTGCAAGGTGATTTCAAATGGACTTTCCATATCCTCACCAGCTTTTGAGCCGTCAACATAAAACTCAACCGTTGTGATGGAACCATCGCGACTCGTAGCGTTGGCAGAAATAAGGATAGAGTCCGGGGCAGTAAACATTGCGTTATTTGTCGGCGAAACTATTGAAACAGAAACAGGCGGAGTCACGGGAGTGCCTGCTGTTATTTTTACTCTGAAGTTATCAATCGCGTAAGCCGGATCGTCATTCAACATATTTGCATTGTCATCAAACCAAACAATGTACAGGTTGTTACTCTGGAGCCAGGTTGTCGCCAGATTCAGTGTCGCAATTAAATGCCCATCTGATGGGGATGCGCTTGAAAATTCGGGGATCGCGATCCAGCTATTTGGTTCGCCTGTCAGGCTGTAAAAAGCGCGGTGTCCCGGGTAATCAGGTTCGGATACAGCGGCTTTGACGCTAAAATCATATTCAATTGTAATTTTAGTGGCGTTTGTGCCTGAGAGATTTTGCAACTTGACAGCTATCAGTGTCGCCCTGTTTCCGGTTGGACGCGTGCAAATATAGCCGCCGGTGGAGCTCCACAATCCAAGTGATGCTTTCTGTGGCGGGTCCTGTTCATTGCTTACAAGTGTTTCGCTTATCAAGCCGATGTTAATTGTTTGCATTACAGAGACTAAATCGTAGTTGTCTCACCCTGCCCCTGGATAAGAATAGGTTGCCCAGTCCTGTGGTGCAGGTAAAACATCAAATGTAGAAAAATAACCATCAGGTCCAACACTGGCACCATACAGCAATATTTGCTGATACGACGCCAATATCAGCAGAGTTATACCAACTACCAGCGTTCTGATGTTTCTTTTCATAATCTTTCTCTACAGTTTTATTTTTTATAAATTTCCTAAATGCATATCTGCGAAAACCACATTCTTTACATTTGTTGTTGTTGATGGATGCCAGCTTTCGTAATCGTAAATTAAAGGAATTTTATCCGGCGGCAAAAGTACCGGACCAAACCGCAGCATATCCAATTTGCGTCCGTTTAAAATGGAATTCCATTCGTAACTGCTTTTTTCCTGCTCAAACCTTCCAACTTTATCTTCCGGACATCTGAATACGAAGAGGCTTCCTCCGATACAATTGGATAAAACTTCAGAGATTCGCGGCAACGGATTTGCGGGATCAACTGGCATGCTGGGCAGTCTCTCTGCTGCGGGCAGTTTTCCGCCATTGTCGTCGGCATACATCATCACAGCCATACCGATCTGGCGCAGATTACTTATGCAATTTGTCTTGTGCGCCTTTATCTTGGCGCGAGCCAGGGCTGGGAGAAGTAAGCCTGCGAGAATTAAAATTATCGCAATTACCACAAGCAATTCTATTAATGTAAATGCGTGTTTAACTTTATATTTCATAACTTATCTCGGCGGTCCACCGCCGAATCTCTGGCGCATCTGGCGCATTTCGCGTTCTCGTTCAGCGCGTTGTTCAGGCGTTAAATCTTGAATCGCCGAATACATTCGCTCTAATATCCGCTGCTGCATTCGTTGCCGAAATTCAGGGTCATTTGCAAGTTGCTCAAATTGTGCGCGTCTTTGTTCTGGCGGCAATTGACGAATCTGTTCAAATCGTTGCCGCATCTCTTCCATTTGTTGGCGCTCTTGCGGAGAAAGTATCTCCATCTGCCTTTCCATCTGACGCTGAAATTCCTGACGCGCCAACGCCATAGCGTTTGACATAGCGCTCGTTGCATTGGTATCGCCAGGGCTGTTTGTTAAAAATCCATTACTGCCAAAGCGCAAATCGTTAAACGCGACAAATGGCGGCGGCACTTGTGATGGTAAATTCGTATCAGACTGAGCATTTTGAGATTGGTCCATTCGCGCAAACCGAGGTCCCATTCCCGTAGTTGGCTGCAAAACATAAAGTTTTGTCCATTTAAGACCAAGCTGGCTCGCTAACTTATCAACCGCCTTTTCAAATGGAGATTTCATTATAAGAATATTCACCTTACCTGTAATTCCATCTTCAATCACAACTCTGGCAGGTTCATAACGAGATAATGCAAGCGCAGCCAGGTCAACATCTTTCCCCGATATGCTAATATTCATCTGGCGCATATTAATCCCGTCGCGATAAGAAATAGCCATTGCTCCGGGAAAACGAAATGGTCGTGTGTAGAAATTTGTCCAGCCGCTTTCTTGCGCGGTTATTTCGCCACGAACAAGCTTCTTTAAATTGGCAATAGACCTCTCATTTTTATAGACCGGATATAAAACGTTAAATCTGGAAAAAGTTTGCTCGGCGATTTTCTCCATAACCTCTTCCAGCGGCATATCCTTAACATTTAGCGTAATTTTGCCTCCGACACTTTTATGAACATAGATTACCTCCCAGGTTTGCCATTCAATCTCTTTTAATACTTCTCGCAGTTCGGCGTTCCTAACGTTGAGGGTGACGAGGTTATTATGAGCGCGGACAATAAACCTTATGCTCAAAAGTAGAACAATAGCAAAAATCCCAATTCCCAAATATATAAAAACTCTTCTATTCATCCAAAACATTTCCTTAACATTATGACGCAATTACAATGGATAAAGTTACAGGAAACATTGAGAAGATGGATTAATAATTTAAGACTTAAAATTATATCTCAAAGCCAACAACGAATAGGATTTAATGGTAAAGTTTATCCCTCAAGTTCTTCAAAGATTGCGTTAAGGCTTGTTAATCCTTGATTTTTTGGTAGCGAAGGATTTAGTGTCTTTTTCAAATAATCAATCGCATCTTGAAAGCTCCTTACGCTCTTTGGCATCATTGCGCCGCAGGCATTGGGATGTCCGCCGCCTTTTAATATTTCTGCCACTTTTAAAGCCTCGCCGTTTTTGCTTCGTATACTTGCAAAAATGGCGCCATTGCTACGCCTGTATAGAGTTATAAGAACAGGAAAATCAGATGTATGTTCATCAAGCATTCTGTTAACTATTAAGTTGTTATTCCCAATGATTGTTTCCACAACGGCAACCTGCCTATTAATTTGAACAACATTTTTTTTGCTCCATTCAAATCCGAGCGGGTCTTCTACTTTTCTTTTTACAGCCATTACTTCCAGAAGTGGATGGTTAATTAATGATTCAATCCTTCCATCAACAAGCGTCATTAGATTCCAAAAGCCGTAAGTTTTAACGAGGTTCGCATAATCGTTTGCAATGGTGAAATCGGGATTTTCTTGCAAAAACAGGTCTGCGACATTGCTGTAATGAACGAGTAAATCTAACTCCTTTGATTGGATATCAGCCTCTTTGCAAAGCTCATAACAAAGTAATGAGGCGGATTTATCCGGGTTATATATCACCGTGGCGTTTTTCGGTTGGTTCTCAAAAGGATGATGGTCAATAATAACCCAATTCGGTCTATCAAGTCGGCGCTCAAACGCAAAATCTGCAACCCACGCAGCCTGCTCGTTAAACTGACGCTGTTTCCATTCGTTATAATGATAGGCTTTTAAAGGAACATCAGTTGAATAAAGTTTTTGAGCGAGCCTTTTCAGAAGAACGCCCGATAACAATCCATCAAGATCACTTTCATGGGTTATAATAACCTCTGGTTTTGTTAAACCACTTAACATACATTAAATTTTAGACTATCCTGGACATTTTTTCCATAAAAGATTGAGGATTTTTATGATGACTATGTTATTTACAACTTAGTCGGACCAATGCGGAATTTTATAAGTTCAGATATTTCTGGAGACCCTGTTTATATCATTCAGGTTGTCTCATATAACAACTAAGAAATTTTACCATTTAATCTCTCTAAATCGCCTTGCTGCCTCTATGGCGTTTTCCCTGCTATTATAAGATGAAACCCTGAAAAATCCCTCTCCTTTTGAGCCAAAGCCGCTTCCAGGCGTTACTACAAGATTGGCTTCATTTAAGATTTTGTCAAAAGCCTGCCAGCTTGTATAGCCGTTCGGGGCTTTAACCCAGAGATATGGCGCATTGGTTCCTCCGTAGACTTTAAGTCCGGATGACTCAATGCCTTCTTTTAATATTCTTGCATTTCCAAGATAATGTTCAATGAGTGAACGAACTTGTGCCTTGCCTTCTGGGGTGTATAAAGCCTCGGCTGCGCGCTGAACGACATAACCGACTCCGTTAAATTTCGTTGTCATACGCCGTAACCATAATGGATGGAGCGGTTTTAGTTCCCCTTTTGATGTTGACGCAAGCACTGTTTTGGGCACTACAGTAAAGGCGCAACGAACGCCGGTAAATCCGCCATTTTTTGAAAAACTCCTGAATTCAATCGCGCATTCTAACGAGCCGGGAATTTCATATATGGAATGCGGGATGTTTGGCTCGGTTATATAGGCTTCGTAAGCGGCATCATAAAGTATAATTGAGCGATTTTTTAACGCATATTCAACCCAATCTTTTAACTGTTTTTTATCAGCGGTAGCGCCGGTGGGATTATTCGGCGAACAAAGATAAATGACGTCAACCTTTTCTTCTGGCGGTTCTGGGACAAAGCCATTTTCAACAGTGCAAGGCAGATAAACAATACCACTATAAACGCCATTTTCATCACATTCTCCTGTATGCCCAGCCATTACATTTGTATCCAGATAAACAGGATAAACCGGGTCTGAAATTGCGATACGATTGTTATCGCCCAGTATATCAAGTATGTTTCCGCAATCGCATTTTGAACCATCCGAGACAAAAATTTCATCATCGGCAATGTTTATTCCCCTGTCCCTATAATCGTTTTGCGCAATTGCCGCTCTTAAAAATTCATATCCCTGTTCTGGACCATAGCCCCGAAATGTTTCTCTACGGCTCATTTCATCCACAGCCTTATGCATAGCCGCGATAACAGCAGGAGGTAACGGCTCTGTAACATCCCCTATACCGCATCGGATAACTCTATTTGCTACCTGCGGATTTTTCTCACAAAATACTCTAACTCGCCGCGCTACTTCCGGAAACAGGTAGCCGGCTTTTAACTTCAGATAGTTTTCATTCAAATACGCCATAAGCTTAAAACCAATTCAGGTGTAGAAAATACTCAATGCACAGCAATGTTTCAAGCGTTTCATTAAACTAATGCTATTTTGCACAGACGCTTACCAAGCAAAATCGGGTAGTTTTGGAAACCGTTTTCGCAATCAACTATTCAGTAATAAACTCCAATTCAGCTAAAGATGCGTAAGGTTCTCTTGAATGTGAAGAAAGGACTACCATCCGCAAAAATTGAGTCAAAATCGGACTTGATAAAGTAATTGTTTTGGGGTCCGCGCTGGCAGGAAATGTGGAGCGATTAATCGGTTTTCCCCAATTAACGCCATCCGAGCTTGTGTAGATTTCAATATCTTTAATCCATCCGTTGCGATTGTTATCCTGGCGTGGGGTAAATATCAGTGAGCGAAGTTTAATTGGTTGTTTAAATTTTATTTGTAACTCGTGGGGAAAACCTGCCGGATTATCCGTCCATTTTGAATGCCACATAGTGGAAAGATTGCCATCAAACGCATTCATCGGTTCATATCCTTCTTCAAAAGGAGTTGCTTTGATAATTGTAATACCGAGACGATCCATTGCTGTTCCAGTTGTATAAAGCGCTTTTATTTTTTCAGGGTCAATCTTGATTTTCGGTTTAAATGAAGGACTATTCATATAACTGTTTATGCAATGGCGAAGTTGACGGACGACTGGATTGCTTTGAGCGTCGTTTTCAATGTCAACACTGCAAACAAAAAGAGAACCGTTTAAGACCCGTGCTTCAAATGCAAGCCCCAATCGTCTATTGGTGAACCAGTCATCTATCACATAAATAATCGGACGCAACTCCGGCGGCAAGTTGTTTAATATCATCGCGCCGGCGCGTGTTACAATATACCACCATTGCCAGTTTGAATGATATTCGGTTGGAAATTCTTTAAACAATGGATGCGATGGATCGCACAATATACCGAGCGTGTGCGGTGGTTGTCCGCGAGTCCAGGCTGTGTTCCAGAAGATGCTTGAAAAGCCGAGAGCGACTTTTCCGTGTTTATCACCTGCAACCCGCGACGGAGGAATAACAAGCAACACCTTACCGCCATTTTGGAGAATATTCAACGCCTCGTCGTTTAATTCATTAAACACAGCGATGTTCTTAATTTCCGAGACGCTATTGCGCTTCGGATAAACCCAGGTATCCCAGTCATTTTCAAAGGAAGTTCCCGATATGCCTGCAACAAGCCTGTATTTTGATGGAGTCTTAAACGTATCAAGGTCAACCTTGATAGACCCGACTTTTATCCCGTTATCCAGAGGTATTTGAGGAAGAGAAAATCGTCCTGAGACGATATCCTTTCCATTTTCATTAACTAATTTCCAATACACTACGGCGTTAGTGATTGGTTTTGAACCAAAATGGGCAATCTCAATCTCTGCATTTAAAGTTTCATCTGATGTAAATACCCGTTTGGGCAAACGAGCCAGCGGCACTGTGCTGTTGCAAAAGCGACTATATTCCTTTGCTGTTATATAGCCTTTTGGTTCCCAGAATGGATCAAGAACACCAACAAGCGCAGTCCCCTGGCCGGGGAAATCGTGCAGGTCAAGCAATTCAAACCCGCCCATTCCATAAGTTCGCAGTGCAGATTCAATATCTTCTTTGTAACAAAGAGCTTGAAGTTTTCCGCTTGCGAGGAGAAATGTTCTGGCAAGATCGCCTAAGTGATTTGCGTTAAGCGTATCGCGGAATATCTCAAAGTTTTTCGGTTTTAAATAACCCCTATATTTTTTAATCTCGTCAAAGTTGGGATAAACACACCACTGTCCAATCTCGTGGCTAATAACCGGAACGTTTCTTGCGGATATGTAATCGCGGTAATCTGTCAGTGTTTCAGGTGGACGCGCGTTTATTCTTGATTTTAGCCCTGCACCCCACGCCTGAATTCTGGGGTCTGGTGTAACGTGGAACTGATTTTCAGGAATCTGCGGCCAACCAGCGCCGCTTGAGTAAAGCCTACGGGCATCATAGTTTTTAAAATAAGAGACCCATTTTGCGAGATATTCTCTCTGGTTCTTTCCGCCGGGTTCATTTCCGTAAAGCAAAAAGAGAAACGATGGATGGTTGCCGTAAGCCTTTATAATCCTTTTTGCCTCATCGTAAATCCATTGGTCAATCGGTTTGCCGTCGCCCACTGTTGTCCATGCAGCGCATTCAACGTGAAAATAAAATCCCAGTTCATCGGCGGCAATAAATGCAGCTTCTGGCGGACACCACGAGTGAAATCTAATAAGATTTAATCCGTGCGCCTTTGCTGTTTTGATTACCTTTTTCCACGATTCAACATCAAGTGGAGGATGTCCTGTCAATGGATAGATACAACAATCAAGCGTGCCGCGAATAAAGGTCTTGCATCCATTTATAACAAATTGGGTTCCGTCGGAAGCAATTTCTCGCAAACCAAAAATTGTATGAGTTTTAGAATCATCATAACCGCGAATCTTTGCCACCAATCGGTAAAGACTCGGATTAAATTCATCCCATAATTGCGCATTATCGCCAAGTTGAATTTCACATTGAAATATTCCGCCATCTGCGTCCCAGCGAACATCAAGATTCTTTTCCGCAATTGGTTCGCTACTGATTTTCTTTTCGCCATTTTGTGAGTAAGGATAAACCAATAATTGTAGTAAACCGCGGGATGAAACACCGGTCAGGTTTCCGATTTGTCCCTTAACTAAAATTTTCCGTTTTTTAACATCTGGATAAACGATAATATTGTCTAACCAGATCGGGTCGGTTGCTTCAAGGCAAACATCTCCAACAATCCCATTCCAGTTTCCCTGCGTATGGTCGCTAACACTATGGGCATTGACTCCAACGTTAACAATCATACGGTTATCAACCCTTATAGTAAGACGATGTCTTCCTGGTTTGACGTCTTTCCCAAATTCATAAATATGCGGTGTTGATAGCGAATTGTTTGAGCCGATGAATTTATCGTCAAACCAAACGCGGGTCTCCCAGTGAGGACGTTCTAATCTAAGAACAACTCGTTTTCCGCGCCAGGCTTCAGGGATATCTATATCCCGTTGATACCATGCTACGCCAACGTAATATTTATTCGGTTGCAGCCAGAATGGAACTTTTATATTGCCGGGCTTGCGATATTTCTCATATTCAGGCTCGGTAAACCAGGAACGGTCAACGATTGAGCCTGTCCATTTCGTGTCAACAGATATATCATCGCCAATTCCCTGTGCCGGCAAAGAACCAGGCAACTTAATTTTCGCCTTTAATTGACTATTAAACCATTGCTGGTTAACTCCGACGTCATCACGATCAAGACTGAATCTCCAGATGTCGCCGAGCGGTAATTTTTCTTCTGAATAAATATTAATGCAGATATTAAATGCAAGAACCAGTATAATGACCGAATATGTTATTGTGTTGTTCTTCATATTTCTAATTGCTCCTTTTCAATTTGTTCAAGTGTCTTTCCTTTAGTTTCTGGAAGGCGGTAGAAAATGTAAGTAAAACCGCAAAGACAAATTGCGGCATAAATCCAGAATGTGTAGGCAGGTCCAAGTTTTCGGTTCAAGATTGGAAATGTAAAAGTCAAAAGAAAACAGGCAGTCCAGAGAGAGGTTACAGCCACCGCCATTGCTGCGCCACGAATGCGGTTTGGAAAAATTTCCGAAATTATGACCCAGGTTACCGGTGCCAATGACATCGCATAACAACCGATTGCTGAAAGAACAAGCAAAAGCATTGGAAGTCCTTGAATTTTTACATAATAACAATAACCAAGAACAGTGTAAATTATGGCGAGCCCGCCGGCGCCCAGTAACATCAACGGCTTTCTACCTGCTCTATCAACAACGCCAAGCGCAATGAAAGTGAAAGCCATATTTACCGAGCCTGTCCAGGCAATGTTTTTCAACACATCCGAGATGTCGTAATTCGCCGCCCGAAAAATTTCTTCAGCGTAATTGAATATGACGTTGATGCCACACCATTGCTGAAAGACGGCGAGCGTGACTCCGAGCGCTATTGCCTTTCTTAAACCGGGCTGGAGCAACTCTCTAAAATCCACTTTCCTTATCTCGTTTTTTAATGTTTCTTTTATCTCTGAAAGAGCCTTTTTAGCATAATCATCGCCGCCTATTTTGGATAGTATTTCAAGCGCTTTGTCAAACATACCGTTTTTTGCGAGCCAGCGTGGACTTTCTGGGACAAAAAACATACTGATGAAGAAGATCAACGCCGGAATAGCTGTCATTGCAAACATCCAGCGCCAGCCATACTGTCCATACCAGGAATTTTTAATAAACTCGTCGGTTGCCCCCTCCGGCAGGTTTTTAGCAAGCATCCAGTTTATAAATTGTGCAAGCAATATGCCAACAACAATTGTCAATTGATTAATAGAAACCAGTCTGCCGCGAATCTTTGCCGGGGCTATTTCAGCAATATACATTGGCGACAGATTAGATGCCAGTCCAATTGCAACGCCGCCAAGCATTCTCCAGAAAATAAACAAACCAAAATTTGATGCAAGCGCATTACCAATAGAGGTTATAGCAAACAACATTGCCGCGCATATTAATAGCCGTTTTCTACCAAAACGATCGCTGATCGCCCCAGCTGTTATTGCCCCGATAAGACATCCGATGAGCGCGCAACTGTTTGCCCATCCAACCTGAGAGGCGTCGGTTAAGTTAAAATAACGTTCAAAAAATGGTTTTGCCCCTCCAATTACAACCCAGTCATAACCAAACAAAAGCCCCCCAAGCGCCGCGGCAATCGTAATTAACCAGACATACCTGACATTATATTCTTTTGGCGAAGATGATTGGTGAACTGGCGTAGAGATTATCGGTGTAACCATAATTCCGTATCCCAATTAACCTATTTTGCGGCGCTTAACTTAATCAGAACAACTCCGCGTCTGGGCACATTTGCTGAGAATTCATTCTCAAAGACACCTAAATCTTTCTGACGCCACAGATCGCGCGCCAGATATTTTCCAGTTAGATTATCCTCTTTCCACTGGAACAAAACCGGGGCTTCAACTTCGCCTTTATTAAATAGCCCAACCGCCCTGTCGCCGTTATGCAGCTTCTTTATCATAACAAAGGTATCATCAGATTTGGTTATCACCCGAGCGCATTCTCCAAGTGGGTCCTGATCAATCTCAATTACCTCCGGATTTGTAAGAATATTAATGGTAAATTCGTCAAGTTTGCTCATATCACCGCTGTAGAATAACGGCGCCGCCATCAAACACCATAACGACATAAAAGAATATTGTTCATTTGGGGAAAGTTTACATAACTGGGGCTCGCCACCGCTACGTGCATCGCCTATGTATCCGATTTGAATGTAATCAGGGTCGTTCCATTCTCCGGGTTTTGAAAACTCACGATGGCTGGCGTTTTTTAGAGCGACTTCAAAAATCCTGTCCAGCTCAAATCCGAGGTCCCCTGCGGTTCTCCAACAATTACCACCGACTTCCGCTCCCCATTCCCAGACGTTGCCCATACCATACTGACAGAGGTTAAAAACAATATCGCGGTTCAAATTTTTTAAAATATTGCCCATCAATCGGTATGGCTTTTTGAGCGCCTCAATACTTCTGTCATTTTTGGCAATATTCCCATAAGAACACCAATCATATTTAAGAAAATCAAATCCCCACTCGGCGAATTGTTTAGCATCTTGCTCTTCGTGCTGATAACTGCCGCAGAATCCGCCACAGGTTCTCGGACCGGGCGATGTATAAATACCGGCTTTCAATCCTTTTGAATGTATATAATCTGTTAGAGCCTTCATATCTGGAAAATGCTTGTTTGGAAGGATATTTCCCTTTTCATCACGCAACGGTCCGACACGTTTTGGGTCTCTATGCCGCTCAGCGTTCATCCAGCAGTCGTCTATACTCACATATTGATAACCAACATCAGCCATACCGCTTGAAACCATAACATCCGCCGCTTCGCGGATTATAGCGTCGGTTACTCTATCATAATGAGCATACCAGTGGTTCCAGCCCATTGGCGGGGTCAGGGCAAGTTTGTCTCCGCTGATTATTCGCAAAACATTTGAATCCGAGCCGGCTCTGTTTTTAGCAACGATTTTAACCGTGTATTCTCCACGTGGCGGCGCGGTGCCTGTAATTATTCCGGTGTTTACATCAAGTTTTAAACTCGCTGGAAGATCAACAACCGAAAATGAAATTGGACGCTCGCCGCTTGTGGGTATTCTGAACAAAAACGGATTCCCCGGACGGCATCCGTAAACGCGCGGTGGATTTATGCGCGGTTTTGCCGACGGTTTAGGAGTAAGGATTAATTTGGGCTCCGGCG
>JBAMMJ010000098.1:34702-47412 GCA_039793825.1 Verrucomicrobiota bacterium
CTTCAATTGGTTCAGGTTTTTTGCCCCTAACGATAAAGCGCGCATCTGCCCAATCGGCATGGTCAAAACTTATACCATCGCCACCGTCTTCAACCAGCAATAAAAGTGTCTTAATGCCATCAAGCGAAATATCAACCTCCTTCGGTTTATCGCCTAACTTCATTAAACCAGAATCAAAAAGTTTCTTGCCATCTCCAAATATTTTAAAAACGATGCTTGGATTGCCACCTGCTGCATCATCAACCCCAACCCGGCTTATGAACCTTTCAGTTTCTCCAGCGAGATTTAACCAGAAAACGCTTTTGGAATGTGTGCCAACACCGCGTTCAAATTTTTGTCCGGCGATTGATAACTGCGTTTCGCGTATGGAACGATTGACCTGCGGCTTTCCCCAGCCCTGACGCATCTTTGACAGGTCAAGCGAATCAAGGTAAATGATTTCCCCTGCAATTGTAACATCCGTTATAACCCGAAGAAGCGCAAACAATAGCAATAATTTGGAAAGACCTCTCCATAGATTCGCAGCCGTTGCTTTACAAGTTGATACAAATAAAAAAATATTACCGGACAATTCTCCAGGAATAAGTTTCATAGAAAAGGATGATATATGGATAAATTAAAAATGCAAAAGGAAAATACAAAAGACCCGCTTGAACAATAATCAAGTTCTCCAAAAAAACTCTTAATTCCTATTTTAAAATATAAAAAATTAGTCAATTATGGCTGCTTATCCAACTTACTCATTTCCTTTGCCCAGGAATCTTTTAAGGTGATTGTGCGGTTAAACACAAGTTTATCCTGCTTTTCTGACGGGTCATCTGGCACATCAAGGCAAAAATAGCCTAATCTTTCAAATTGGTATCTTTCTTCCGGGCTTGGGTTTTTAAGGGAGGGTTCCAGCTTGGCATTAATGACTTGCAAAGAATTTGGATTAATATAATCAAGAAAGTTTCTGCCATCGGCGTCAGGCTCGGGCACGTTAAAAAGTCTATCATAAAGTCTAACTTCGGCGTCAATGGCATAGTCTGCGCTGACCCAATGAATCGTTCCTTTTACTTTTCGTCCAGCAGTTGGACCGCCGGACTTTGAATCCAGATCTGCTTCGCAACGCAGTTCAACAATGTTTCCGTTTGAATCCTTCACAACCCCGTTGCATTTGATTATATAAGCGTATTTGAGGCGAACCTCGCCACCCGGTTTTAACCTGAAATAATTAGAGGGCGGGTTCTCCATAAAGTCGTCCTTTTCTATGTATATTGTTTTTGTGAATGGGACAAGTCGTTTGCCGGCGGATGGGTCTTCGGGATTATTTATTGCTTCAACATATTCAACTTTTCCATCCGGATAATTAGTTATTACTAACTTAACAGGACGCAACACAGCAAGGCGTCGGAGAGCTCGCTTATTAAGGTCATCGCGTATAGCGTGTTCAAACAGGGCGACATCAGTCAGGCTGTTATATTTTGTGACTCCGATTATCTGGCAAAAATTTCGGATTGCCTCCGGGGTAACGCCCCGTCTGCGCATACCTGAAATTGTCGGCATTCTCGGGTCATCCCAGCCACTAACAATTTTCTCCTGAACAAGTTGGAGGAGTTTGCGCTTGCTCATTACGGTGTAACTCAGATTCAGGCGGGCAAACTCATATTGATGAGGGCGTGGTTGAGGGATTGGCAATTGTTCCAGAATCCAGTCGTAGAGTGGTCTATGCACTTCAAATTCAAGGGTGCAGATTGAGTGTGTAATGCCTTCTATGCTATCGCTAAGGCAGTGGGCAAAATCATACGTTGGATAAATGCACCATTTATCTCCTGTGCGGTGGTGGGCTGCGTGTCTGATTCTATAAAGCGCAGGGTCGCGCATATGAATGTTCGGAGATGCCATATCAATCTTTGCCCGCAGGGTTTTAGAACCATCCGGGAACTCCCCTGCCCGCATTCTCTGGAATAAATCAAGGTTTTCTTCAATGCTGCGATTTCTGTATGGACTTTCTTTTCCTGGTCTATCCGGGGCTCCGCGATACTCTATCAATTCCTCTGCGGATAGATCGCAAACGTATGCCTTTCCAAGCTTTATTAGCTGAATCGCATATTGATAAAGTTGCTCAAAGTAATCGGAGGCAAAAAAGACCTTTTCTGGCATAACGTGGTCAGCCCAACCTTTTATCAACCACTTTACGTCGCGGACTATTGATTCAACATATTCTACATCTTCCTTTGTTGGATTTGTATCGTCCATACGCAGGTTGCAAATACCATTGAATTCTCTGGCTATGCCAAAATTCAAGCATATTGACTTAGCGTGCCCGATATGCAAGTAACCATTAGGTTCGGGCGGAAAACGGGTCACAATTTTTTTATATTTTCCGCTTTTAACGTGTTCCAGAACAATCTCGCGAATAAAATCCTTCGGTTTATCTCCGATATTATCCGTTGCCATTTTTTCTATTTCAGTCATAAAAACAAATTTTTAATAGTCAATGTATCTAACAAAAACGACCTGTTAAATAAATAAAAATTATGAATCAAGTTTTAATTTTTGCAAAGTGCCATTAAAAACCCGCCATACTTCCAATATCTTGTGCAACTCAGAAGGAACGTTCTGTTCTGTGCAGGTCATAAATACCTGACTTCTAAAGCGGTGACTTCGTTCAAGCAAAGGCAAAAACGCCTCACGGCGATTTCTATCCAACTCGCCTATTATGTCATCCACAAGCAGAATCGGCGGCACGCCAAGTTGTAACGAAAAATATTCAGCCTGACCCAATTTTAGAGCAATTGCCGCGGAACGTATCTGCCCTTCGCTTCCGTAGTCCGCTGCAAGTTTATCGTTCAGATATATAGCCAGATCGTCTCTATGCGGTCCGACAATGGTTGTCTTTAGCGCAAACTCTCTATCGCGTATGTTTGCCAGTTCTACTGAAAAATCGCCTTTTATTGATGGTCGGTATTCCAATTTGATTTCGTCCGAGCCGGCGGATATTTTCCTATATGCCAGTTCAATCGACGGAGAGATATCTTTGATTAACGCGCTCCGGTATTTCATCAATTCATTCCCATATCTGATAAGCTGCACGGTAAAACTTTCCAGCAATCGGAGGTCTATTGTCGTCTGCTTTAAAATATGGTTTCTATTGCGTAGCGCTGTTGAATAATTTTGAAGAATATCAAGATAATTGGAAGCGGTGTTAGCAAGGATATAATCTAAATAGCGGCGACGGTTTCTGGCAGTTCCTTTTACAAGCATTATGTCTTCAGAACAAAATACAACAGCCTTTACGATACCATAAATATCCTTAACCCGTCTTATCGGATTATTGTCTAACAAAAACTTTCGCTCCTCGCGCGAACAGAAGACCTTGATATTATGCTCAACATCGGAATGGACCCTTGCCTCAAGGAAAAAATTTCTTTGAGAATGCCTTATCAATTGGGGAATTGTCGCGCCGCGAAAAGATTTTACTGTTGCGAGGAAATATATTGCTTCAAGCATATTGGTTTTGCCCTGAGCGTTGTTCCCGACAAATACCACCAGACCCGGGTTAAATCCAACGTCAACCCGACTGTAATTTCTGAAATTTCGCAATTTTAAATATGAGATAAACACGTTTGGCGGACGCGAATCAATTAAGGGGTCAACCGAACACCGACCATACTATTTAACCACTTTAAGATTTCCTTTAATATCAACAATAATTTCTTTTGCTTCTTCTGGCACATCATAAACGACGTGTGTTGTTTTTCCCCAATTAACCTGCAATTTAGTTGTTGTTTTTTTCAATACTTTTACGAATCCATCCTGCGACCGGTAACCGGAGCCACATTGCACTTCATACAACGGACCAGGCAATTCACCTACAAACCTAAATGTTGCGCCGATGGCATCCGGGTTTTTACTGCTTCCGATCAGTTTTATTCTAATACCGGAAGTTTTCCCCATGTTTTTATAAAGTTTTGTTTGCGCGCCATTTTGAGATACAGCGATATCAATTCTACCATCTTTATCAAAATCGCAAGTCGCGGCGCCACGCTGTTCGCCGTAGACCTTGATACCTGAATATTTGCCCTCAAACACTGTCAAACCGCCTTTTCCGTCACCGTTTAATATTAACCCTCGTCCGGCGTCAATTCTTGGCATCCCCAGTCGCAACGCAAAAAAATTCTGGGCAAGAAATATATCCTGATTCCCGTCACAATTAAAATCAGCCACGCAGATGCCGAATACCGGAGTCCATTGCACCTGCGAAGGAAGTTTAATGGGGTCAAATTTGTTTCCGTGATTAATAAACATCATTGAAGAAAGTTCGTTTGCAATAGCCACATTTGCGGTTTTTAATTTATCTCCGAGTATATCCGCGATAGAGGCTTTTGCATAATCTTTGTGTTTGGAGAATTTGCCGCGTAAAAACGGAAGCCCAACAGCCATTTCATCAAGCCCCCTGAATGGTGCAATTTTGTTTTTGGACAGGTCATCAACCGCTTCAACTAAATCAACCGAACCCGAATCGTTAAAATCGCCATAATAAAGTCTTGCAGGATGTTCAGTAGTTGCTTTATATGGGCTATTCAATCCCCAGTTCCCGGCGACTAAATCAGGGAGTCCATCATTGTTGAAATCGCCTGTAGCGACGCTTTTCCACCAACCTTTAAATTTGTCCAATCCATATTCGGTGGTCTTGTCTGTAAGAACGCCGTTGTTATTTATGAATAACCGAATTTGACCCCATTCACAGGCAAGAATAAGGTCTGGATATCCATCTGAATTAATATCGCTCCAGACAGCTGCGTTGACAAGACCAACCTTTTCCAATTTCTTGGAGTTTTCAACATCATAAACGAACTGGTTATTTTTTCGTCTGTAGATCGCAGACGATGCCGGCTCAGGATAACGCGCCGGAATAAACTGTCCGCCGATGAAGAGGTCAGGCAATTCATCCCCGTCAATATCTGCAACAGCGATTGGTCCTAAAGACGAATTAGTTAATATTATCTGCTGCTTCAGTTCTATCTTATTTCCGTCATATTCGTAGCACATTATTGTTCCGCCTGGATATTTTTTTGTTTCGTAGTTCATTAAGCCGACCAAAATTATGGTATTTCCATTTTCAGCCCGATAAGCCACAAGAGCGGATTGGTCATCCTCGGATTGCCCGCATAAGGACTGGTCGTCAATAATTTCAAATTTCCCGCTACCTTTATTCCTGTAATAAGCTAATTTTCCATTTCTGCCGCTTCCGATTAATAAATCCTCATTGCCATCGTTATCAACATCATACCAGCAGATTGATGGACCATTCTGGCTTAAGCGCCATGGAAGCAACGGCTGAAGCACAAAATCATCAAATTGCTCTTCGTGATGAGTATGATTAATCGCGTCGCTAACATCTTCAAAAACAGTTTTAATATCATTTATCTGGTTTGAGCTCGCTGATTGAACAGCCGCAGATTCATAAATTTCATATATTCTATCAGGCATTGCATTAGTAATAATGGACGTTTTACCGCTTCTCCAGTTCACTGCAATTTTTAATTCTTTTGAATTACCGGCAGCAAAAGTTACTATCGTATCATCGGAAGAGAGGTATCGGCTTCCGCTCAAAACTTCTTTGACCTGTTCAATTCCGCCATCTTTAACCTTTATTTTTGAGTTTATTCCGTGGGTATTCGGCGGATTTCCCTTCAGCCTTACGGCAACACGAGGTTTAGGACAATCGTTTCTATATATCAGAGCAGGAGCGTTTAAGCAGTTTATCACTACATCAAGATCGCCGTCATTATCAAGGTCGGCTAATGCCATTCCGTGCGATGTTTCCAGTGCGTCAAAACCCCACTCGTGGCTTTTATCTTCAAAGGTGAGATCGCCCTTATTCCTGAAGACTACGTTTGGAGTTGTAAGCGGTGGATATTGAAGGATTCGCATTTTTGATTCTTGAAGCGTTAATAAAGCGTTCACGGTTCTTGTGGTAACTACCATATCTTTGTCATTCACATCCCGATAATGTCCGTTAACTATCAGGATATCTTCGTAGCCATCAAGGTCTACATCTAAAAAAATCGGGGACCACGACCAGTCAGAAGCAGCCACACCTGCAAACCAGGCTATCTCAGCGTATGTTCCATCGCCCCGATTCCAGAACAATGTATTTCTAGGCACAAGAGGACGGTCGTCTATTCTGCCGATTTCTGGAAAAACAGGGTCAACACCGCTCATTTCTCTTAGAAATGTCTCATGTTCCTGGCTCATCATTTCAAGATCAAAAAAATCAAGCCATCCATTCCTATCAATATCCGAAAAATCAATGCCCATTGAGGCATAAGACAACTTCCGAATCGCAAGTTTGGGAATCAGTCTAAACTTTCCGTTGCCAAGATTAATCCAGATTCTGTCAGGGGTATGAAAATCGTTTGCCACATAAATATCTGGTATACCATCTCCGTTGATATCGCGTATCTGGACGCTTAATCCATAATCCCACAAAAGCCGATCCAATGGTTTTTCGTCTTCGTCCAGAAATCTACCATCCATCCAGGAAACGGGGATGAATCTCCCAGAACCATCATTTAGATAAAAATCATCAACCTCTCCGAGTTCAACCAACTTTCCGTCAATTATCTTCAATCTTGCGGCATAACGACCTGCAACTACTGGTTTTCCCCTCACCATTCGCACCGAAAAATTTCCGCCGCCGCGCAGGATTGTATTTTCTCCATAATTTTCCACATACAAATCAAGATCGCCATCGCCGTCAATATCGCCTAATGCGATTGATGTTCCACCTCGTTTTGTTGAGAATTCAGTTTTATTATCAAGAGTGAAATGACCATTGCCGTCGTTGAAATACATTCGGGCTCCCTGGCTGTTGAATGTAAGGATTAAATCAAGGTCTCCGTCGCCATCCACATCGCTAAAAACAGCCCCCCTTGCAAGCTGGTTAGAAATTACAATACCGCTATTTGCGGTTATATCCTCAAACTTCCAATTCCCCAGATTTTTGTATAACTTGCACGCCCCGTTAAGATTGCAGAAGAAAATATCGCATAATCCGTCACCATTAATATCGCCAAGCGCAACCCCCGAACCAATAGTCAAATTTTGATTTTCAACTTCATACTCGGGCAGAAGTATGTTTGTGAAAGAAACACCGGTTTCTTC
Source organism: Verrucomicrobiota bacterium (assembly GCA_039793825.1). Lineage (GTDB taxonomy): Bacteria > Verrucomicrobiota > Verrucomicrobiia > Limisphaerales > JAKPVM01 > JAKPVM01. The sequence goes on from JBAMMJ010000098.1 coordinate 41,855, forward strand.
TGGTCTCATTTGTGTGAACCCAATCTTTGCGCTGGCGTCGTATTGGACTGGAGCGCTTCTATAACCTGGTCCTTCTTCCCAATTTAGAGAAAAAGATAAATAAGGCGCGCAAACCAGCGATGAAAAAAAGAAGACAATGAATAATTTTTTATTTATACCCATCAAGAACTTCAAATCGGGTTCAACTGGTTTTTTGTTCTTTGATATAATACTTTAATGTATATTCCCGGACCATTCTGCAAGTTGTAAATTTTGGGACAAGCGTTGCCATTGCGCGGCGTATTTTCTTAATCCACTGGCGTGGAATCCCGTTTGCGTCCCGATTATAAAAGCAGGGTATAACTTCTTCGGTTAAAACGCGGTATAAATTTTCGCTATCAATCCTATCTTGCTCCTGGATTGAAGGCGGATTTGAGTCATCGCCGATTGCGAATCCGTTTGTGCCGTCATAACCCTCGCGCCACCAGCCATCAAGAATGCTCATATTTAAACAACCGTGGCAGCCGGCTTTCATTCCGCTTGTTCCAGAGGCTTCAAGCGGCCGCCGAGGCGTGTTCAACCAAACATCGCAACCGGAAATCATCTGACGCGCCACGTGAATATCGTAATTCTCAATAAACACAAGGTGTCCTTTCAAATCGCTGTGTTTGCTCAAATGAATTATTTGCTGAATTAACCTTTTGCCTTCATCGTCTCGCGGATGAGCCTTACCGGCAAAAACAAACTGAATCGGTCTCGCCGGGTCTTTTACGAGTTTAACAATGTTATCGTACTGCTGAAAAATGAGATTTGCCCGCTTATATGTTGCAAAACGTCTTGCAAAACCGATGGTTAGCGCATCCGGATTAAGCAAATTGTCATAGGCGATAAAATCCTGTTGAAGTCTTTTTTCCTGAATTAAAAGTCTTCGTCTAACGAATTCAATTAGTTCGCGACGCAACCTGTACCTTAACGCCCAGATTTCTTCATCGCTGATAAAGCTCGGGTCTTCAATCTTTTTCCAGAACTCTTCGGAGTTTATTTCAAATTCCCAGTTTGCAGTGGGTTTTCTTGTCCAGAAGGTGGTACTTTCCCCGGCTGGCGTGGATGTTTCAACTGCGCTGAACTTCTTTCTCCAGAACCGTCTTACAGGACCTTTCATCCAGCCCATTAGATGAATTCCATTTGTAATATGACCTATAGGCACCTTATCCACAGGCAGATCGGGGTACAAACAATGCCACATTTGACGCGAAACGCGACCGTGCAGCTCGCTAACGGCATTGGCGGCGCGACTGTGCTTAAGGGCGAGCACAGTCATACAAAACGGTTCGTTCTGGTCTTTAGGATTGACTCGCCCCAGCTCCATAAACTGGTCTATTGAGAGCCGCATTGTTTTCAAATATTTGTGCAGTGCATATTCAACAAGGTCTTTTGGAAAACGGTCGTGTCCGGCTTCAACCGGGGTGTGCGTGGTAAAGACGCATTCATCGCGGGTAAGGGCAATTGCTTCTTCAAGGGTTCTGCCTTCTGCAAGTTTTTCTCTTATTAACTCAATAATCAAAAACGCAGGATGACCCTCATTTAAATGAAAGACCGCTGGCTTGATTCCTAACGCGCGTAACATTCTAACTCCACCAATTCCGAGCAATATCTCCTGCATTATGCGGGTTGTGGAATCGCCGCCATAAACTCTATACGCAAGCTCTTTAAATCGCTGGTCGTTTTCTTGCCTATCAGTATCAAGCAATATTACATAACACCTTCCAACGTTCACGCGCCAGGCTTGAAAATAAACATTTGCAAGATCAATTTCCACAGAGCAGGTTACTGGCTCGCCTTTTGCGTTCAAAATGGGCTCCATTGCAAGGTTCCTGGGGTTCAAATGGCTATAATATTCTACCTGCCAGTTATCTTGATTTATGCTCTGCATAAAATAGCCTTCACGGTAAAACAGCGAAACCCCAACAAAACCAAGCCCCAGATCGCTTGCTGATTTTGTATGATCGCCGGATAAAATTCCCAATCCTCCGGCGGCGATCGGCAATGATTCATGGAAACCAAATTCGGCGCTGAAATAGGCTATTGGATTTTTTTCAAATTGCGGCGCATACTGGCTTGCCCAGGTATTTTTTTCATTTATATATTCATCAAATAATTTTAGCACTGTCTTTACTCTTGCCGCAAATTCGGGGTCTTGAAGCCTTACCCGAAGCTCATAATCGCTGACTTCATGAAGAATTGCTACTGCGTTGTGATACAAATTTTGCCACGCCCGTGGCGATAATTCAGCAAACAACTCCTGCGCCTCCTGATTCCAGGTCCACCACATATTCCGGGCTAACCTGTTTAGCCCGTTTATTAACTCGGTAACTTCGCTGCTGCTAATTATTAAATTATTCATAATCCAACTATATTAATCGGAAGAAATTTATATTTCTATAACAATATCTATATATCAAGATTATTTAAAACCTGATCTCCGCATATTTTCCAGACCGCGATAAACGAATCGGAAAATTGATGCGGACTGGATATCAAATGCTCTTCTATTTGTTTTGGATGAAACCATTTTCCATAAGATATTTCATCTTTATTAAGATTAAATTCCCCTTCATACAAACCGGTATATACCCAAACAAACTCATTGTCAGTTTCTGGAGATGCATTTAACTTTAGTCGCTTTTTAAGTTCAATTTTTCCCGTTATTCCAAGCTCCTCTTTTAATTCTCTCATTGCAGCGTCATCATAAGTTTCGCCTCTGTCCACGTGTCCTGAAGCCGAAGAATCCCACACCCCCGGAGAACGGTCTTTTTTCATTGACCGTTTCTGCAAAAATACCTCCCCTGATGAATTAAAAATTAAAATGTGAACCGCCCGATGCTTCAAACCGAGCCTGTGAATTTCTGATCTTGGGGCTGAACCAATAACAGCGTCGTTCTCATCAACTACATTATATATTTCTTCGCTCATACATCTTATGGACGGAATGGCACATCCATTCCTTCCGGTTTGGTTTTCCGTTTAATCGTTCCAATTTTCCAGTTTTTTGCTATTTCAATATCGTTTTCTACCTTGCCCGTTAATTCCTTTAAATTAACATAACCGACGCGATTTAAAAGTTGACTCTTATACATAGCGTCATAACAGTCAGCATAATTAATCCAAAACCGTAATGCAGACCTTAACTGTTCAATAGCCGCTGATTTGTAGTTCTCATCGCCTGTTGCGTCATACAACGCCAGATTAATCGCCCCAACAATTTTTTCAGAATAATATTCACCCAAATAAGAAACCGCCTTAATATCGCCAATTGTTTCTCTTAATTCAACCGAAGCATTGTTGAAATTGGTTTTAACTTCGGAAATTATTCTTAAAGCTGAATGAGAATAATTTTTTAAATTCTCTGCAACTTCAGCAGGCGTAATCCCGGTGACAACCTTTTTGTTTAATAACGCATCTCTATAGTCAAGAATATTCATAATTCCGCTGCTCGGCATAGTTTGACCCTCAATAAAATGCTGGACTGTGTAAAATCCTTTATGACGGGGATGGCTCAGGCACGCTTCAGGAAACCATTTTAAATCTATATCCTGCCAGAAAAATCTTGTTACCTGTGGAATTATTTTTGAACTTTGACGCAATGCCGTGAACAGTTGCTCTGCGTCAACTTCCGGAAATTTATATTCAATCCATTTTAAAAACAATTCATCTGACAATTGCGGATTATAACTAAGCCTGCCCCAGAGCATAAAACTTAACCACTGCTTTTTCATCACTAATTCCCTTGGGACTTTTGGATTTTTGCTCAAAAATTCTCTTCCCCAGCAGTAACCATCTGGTCCCATATAAAAGCCGACAAATTTCTCGCCTGACGGAAAATTAGTCACAAAAGCGCGAACGTATTCCGGATCAGCCCATTTGAATGAGTAAATGTCGTCATTTCTCACAGTCAACCAGGTTTTCATTCCTTGCGGTATATATGGCAAGGCGCTTTTTATAAATGGAGGAGCAGGACTTGAATACATATGAGCTATGGCATATTTAAAACTAAAATCAAATTCATCAGGATAGTCTTTCCACGCGTCTAATATCTCTTTTTGATTGCTCATATGGTAGCGATGTATCAGGCGAATCTTCCGCTGCGGATTCAGTTTCTTTGCTTCAAGGATTCCTCTGCCGTAGGTTTCCCATAACCATTTTTCTTTTGAAAATTCATCAGTGCGATTTTGCATATTTTCGCCAGCTGTGATTCCAATCCCGGCAAGCAGAGGATAGGTAAGGACTGTTTCTCTGACGCTTCGCTTAAAATAGTCAATGGTGATCTTATTTGTTTGCGAGGTGGTAATCCCGTATTTCCCATCTGTCCCCCATACAAATATGTTCCAGGTGAATAAATAAACTTCTATTCCTCTGTCATACGCATATTGCATTACATTTCTCCAGAATTGAATCTTTTCATCTATGGAAATCTTTTTCACTACCTCGTAATTTTTGAGCATATTCTGCCGCACCATATCGGTGCCTGTGAAAGAGAATGAATCGTCCAGCTTTTCTTTTGTCCTCCAGACATCATTCAACGCGGTCTCAGGATATTCTGGAACTCTTACAAGGGATGGGAACGGATGAAGATTCCATAAGGTTAAAACATTATATCTGTTTCTTGCCATTTCATCCAAAAATTCTGACCAGAAATCCATACTCCATATTTCAGGAATATTCTGTTGAAACGAATCGCCACAATCAGAGTAACTCGGCGTTCGTAAATCCAGCGGAATATTGAATTTTATCCCGCGTTTTTCAACAAAAGGAGAATGATTGGAATTAGTAATCTTGTTTATTGTGTTTAATCTAATTGCCTCAGCAAGGTCTAAGCCGCCATACATAGCACCAACCTCGTCATAACCAAAAACGACAATATTTTCGCGATTATCTTTGAGTATCCTCCTGATTAAGTAAGATTCTGGCTTTGATAGTTTTACCTCATCAGTCTTGTTAAAGTTAATCACGGCAAAATCATTGTAGTCACCATATACAATCACAATACGAAGGTCGTTAGTCTTATCCGATAGCGAAGTTATATCCCCTTCAACAACTGAGTAACCTTTTTCCACTGCAGATTTGACAATCTCTGTCGCGGCAAACCTGCAACGTGGGGATAAAAATGGATAGTTGATTTCTAAAACACGACCGCACAATGTATAATCGCAGAGGGTTAGAAATGCTATTAACGCTATAATAGTTTTTCGCATAAATTTAGCAACTAATTGTATGTATTAAAATGAATATAATCAGAAATTTACAAGTCTATATTTATCAAACTTCCTAAATCATTAACATTGAACTCAACGGTTGATTCTATAATCGGTCAAAATACAACCTCATTTTTGAAAGGGTTACGATACTGTGGGCTGGTTGAGTGAATACGATTCACCTCCGTTCCTCTGTGCCCTCTGTGGTAAAAAACAATTAAACCACAGAGAACACAAAGAGACAAAGAGAAAAAATAAAAATAATTTTATGGCCTAAATCATTAGCATTGCAATAAGAATTGCATTTTTGGGTGAACATTATTATTA
>JBAMMJ010000099.1:0-7815 GCA_039793825.1 Verrucomicrobiota bacterium
GTTATTGTCCTGCCATAGAATTATTTTTGTTTCTTCTCTGTGAATCTCTGTGTTCTCTGTGGTTTAATTTTTTCACCAAAGAGGACGCAGAGGACGAAAGAGCAATCACATCTAATCAACCAGTCCATAATATCGTAACTCTTTCAAAAATAAGGTTAAATTTGACCGATTATAAAATTAAACATTAAGTCCAATGTTAATGATTTAGGTTATAAAAAATTTTATTAGATTTTTCTTTATTTAAACTCCTGATAATTATAAATTGCTCAAACATAGCGCAATAATTTTACACGGTTGAGAGAAAATGAAAAAAAATCCAAAAATTCTTCAAGTTCTGGCTTATATCACAGGTTTATTCTGGCTCTTTAGTTTGAGTGGTCAGGAGGCTGAAAAAATTGTCGGTCTTGACGCCCGGATGATGCAATATCCTGCGGTGTCGGCGCGGCAGATTGCGTTTGTTTACGCCGGCGATATCTGGATTGTTCCAAAACAGGGCGGTGTTGCTGTGAGGTTGAGTTCGCCGCGTGGAGAAGAAACGTTTCCAAGATTTTCACCAGACGGCAATTTAATCGCTTACAGCGCAAATTACGATGGCAATCTTGATATTTACATTGTGAATTCTAACGGTGGTTTGCCGCGACGGATTACCTACCACGGCGCCCCTGATCGTGTTCTTGGATGGTATCCGGATGGCAAGCACATCCTTTTTGCAAGCACGCGCGAAAGCGAGAAAGACCGGTTTAATAAGTTGTTTAAAATTTCTATTGAAGGCGGTCCGGCAGAGACACTTCCTGTTCCCTATGGCGAGTTTGGCGCAATTTCTCCTGATGGCAAGTGGCTTGCATATATACCGATCAGCGTGGATTTCAGGACGTGGAAACGTTATCGCGGCGGAATGAATCCTGATATCTGGTTGTTCAACCTTGAAACCTTTGAGTCAAAAAATATCACAAAAAACCCTGCCGCTGATAGCCAGCCTATGTGGTACGGCGATACGCTCTATTTTCTCTCAGATAGAGACGAAAATAAGCGGTTCAATATCTGGGCTTACTCAATGAAAAGCGGGAAGGTGCGGCAGGTGACATTCTTTAAAGATTTAGATGTTCATTTTCCAAGCATCGGTCCGGAGGATATCGTTTTTGAAAATGGCGGTCGGCTTTATCTCTTGAATCTTAAGACTGAAAAATATGAAGAGGTAAAGATTCAGGTTGTGACCGACGAATCAACATTGAAGCCGAGGGTTGAAAATGTGAGCGGATTTGTCGGACATCCCTGGATATCGCCTTCTGGAAAGCGAGCGGTTTTTTCGGCGCGCGGAGAAATCTTTACCGTACCTGCGGAGAATGGAATTATCAGGAATCTTACTCGCACGCCGGGCGTTGCCGAACGGCATCCCACCTGGTCACCTGACGGCAAATATATTGCTTATTTTACCGATCGGACCGGCGAGTACGAGCTTGCGATTCGCCAGTCGGATGGCGAAGGTGAAGAAACAATTCTTACTAAACTCGGACCCGGATTTCGTTATACCCCTTACTGGTCGCCGGATAGCAAAAAAATAGTCTTTGTTGACCAGATTATGCAATTATGGTTGCACGATATTGATTCAAAGAAGACAACCGTGATTGATAAGTTTTTGTGGCGATACCACGGCGACCTTGCCAATTTTAGACCGAGCTGGTCTTCAGACAGCCGATGGCTTGCGTACTCCGGCGATAGCGAAAACCGCAACAACGTAATCGTTCTTTACGACACAAAAGAGGGGAAGCGACATCAGGTCACAAGCGGTTTTTATGATGACGAATCACCGGTTTTTGACCCGTCAGGGAAATATCTATACTTTAAGTCCGGGCGCGCATTCTCTCCGCTTTATAGCGATCTTGACAACACCTGGATTTATCCTAATTCAAAAGTCCTGATGGTTGTTCCGTTGCGAAAAGATGTTCCATCGCCGTTTGCGCAGAAAAACGACGAAGAATCTTTCTCAAAAGAAAAGCCGCAAGAGGCAAAAAAGGAAGAACCTGCTAAAGACCAGAAAAAACAGGAAGGCGAGCAACAAAAAACCGTAGAACAAAAACCGAAGGAAACCAAACCAAAGGAGCTGGAAATTGATATTGACGGTTTTGAACAGCGCGCAATTATCCTGCCTCCGAGGGCTGGTAGATTTTATACATTATGGGCTGTTACAAATAAATTGATTTTCCATAGACTCCCGAACAGTGGATCAACAGATAACAGAAGTCCGTTAATGTTTTATGACATAGATAAGCGAGAGGAAAAAGTGATTCTTGATGATTGCGACGACGCCATCCTATCGGCAAAGGGGGATAAATTGCTCGTAAGAAAAGGGGGCGATTATTCCATAATTGATGTTCGCGAAGGTCAACGTATGGATAAGAAGCTTAATCTCGCTTCTCTTGAAGCCACAATTGACCCGCGGGCTGAATGGATGCAGATATTTAACGACGTATGGCGAATTGAACGCGATTTCTTCTACGACCCGAATTTGCACGGGGTTGATTGGCAAAAGATGAAAGAGCGGTATGGCGAACTAATCCGTTCTGCCGTTACCCGCTGGGATGTAAACTATATTATTGGCGAACTCATCGGCGAGTTGAATTCATCACACACCTACAGAAGCGGCGGCGCGGTTGAATCTGCACCGTCGCGCCCGGTCGGATATCTTGGCGCTGATTTTGCGCTTGAAAACGGTTTCTACCGCATAAAAAAGATAATTAATGCGGCTACGTGGGACGCCGAAGTCCGCTCGCCATTGAGCGAACCCGGTGTGAATGTTAAAGAAGGCGATTATCTGTTAGAGGTTAACGGCATTCCGCTTGATACCACAGTTGAGCCGTACGCCGCTTTTCAAGGACTGGCGGATAAAACGGTAATATTGACGATAAATGATAAACCACAAAAGGAAGGGGCGCGTCAGGTTATTGTTAAAACTCTCGCGAGCGAGGCGCGTTTGAGAAATCTTGCGTGGATTGAACAGAAACGGAAGCGGGTTGAAGAGGCGACCGATGGCAGGGTCGGATACATTTATGTTCCGGACACAAGCGTGAACGGTCAAAATGAACTCGTCCGTCAGTTCCGCGCCCAGTTCAATAAACAAGGTTTGATTATTGACGAACGGTTTAATAGCGGCGGGCAAATACCAGACCGTTTCATAGAACTTCTAAATCGACCTCGCCGCAACTATTGGGGCGTTAGAGCCGGAAAAGATTGGTCCTGGCCCCCCATTGGACATACCGGTCCGAAGGCAATGTTGATCAACGGTTGGAGCGGTAGCGGCGGCGATTGTTTCCCGTATTATTTTAAACAATCTGCGCTCGGACCATTAATCGGCACACGCACCTGGGGCGGGCTTATTGGAATGACCGGAGCACCGGGATTGATTGATGGCGGCAGTGTTACAGTTCCGACTTTTGGGATTTATTCCTTGAAAGGGGAGTGGATAATTGAAGGATACGGTGTTGACCCGGATATTGAGGTCATTGACGACCCAACTCAGATGGCAAAAGGAAAAGACCCGCAATTAGAAGCGGCAATTGAAGAGATACTTAAACAACTTAAGAAAAACCCGCCGACCGAGCCGAAAAAACCAAAATACCCAATAAGGGCAAATTAAAGTTTATTCGCAATTGATTAAAACCACCGGTTTTAGTTCTTTCAATCCGGCTTTGCGCATTATGCCGGGCAGGTTTGTTCGGGTGCTGTTCAGGTTGAGTTTATTGTCTTTCAGATGTAAACCGATTGTTGAGCAAACAAGGATCCCTGGCGCGTAACACTCACTTATTACATTGTCAGCGATTTCAATATCCTTATGAGCTCCAGCAGGCGCAATATTTCCATTACCGGCTATTGCTTCAATACAGATCGGTATGCCGCCGCAGGCTTTGATTGTATTATTAGCGATTTTTAAGTTGCAACTTGACCCGGCTTCAAGCCACCAGTATTCAGGCGCTACAAGGATTGCCGACATTTTGCAACCTTCTAATTTATTCCCAACAACTTCGCCATTGCTTGCCTTTATTAAAATTCCGCGGGAACGGTTGTAGCCAAATTCGCAGTTTTTTACGACAAACCCGTTGCCAACGCGGTTTGCCGAGCAGATCACGCTGCCTCGCAGGAGATTGAGTTCCCGATCAAGTGTTATAATAAAGGCTTTATTCAGTGCCCCTCGGGCATTCTTTAAATTTGCATCCATATTCTGTTTCTTTAAAAAATTGAGTTCATCATCTTTTATAAGCCCGTCTGGTTCAACGGAGACAACCGTCGCGTCGGGCAATCGTTTGCCATCGTATGAAACCAGTTCAACCGAATCTCCCGGTTTGATGTTCATATTGTGTTTTGCAAGCGCGCGCAATTTGTTTCCAGAAGACTCTGTGATGATATGGTAATCGCCGCAGATATTTATGGCATCGTCTCCCATATATCGGGCAAAGCATTGAATGTAGGCCGGTCCTCTAACAGCGTGTTTGCTGTGGAAGGCATCGGCATTGAGCGAACGCAGCCGCGCAGCAGCCCGCTTTGCAATGTCAGAATCTGCAGGACGGCGATCTATTCTGCAACGGTAATAGACATTTCGGTCGCAGTTGTTTTCTAAAAAGCCGAAACAGTTTGAAGCGAATAGAACTATGTCTTCAAGGCGAGTGTTTGAGCATTCGTCAAGTTCAACGGCGTGGGGAATGCTACCGCCCGGAGCGTATTCCGAGCCGATTACAACGAGGTCTCCAACCTGTTCAACATTCGCCATTGGGACGGAAAAATGAACTGCGATATGGCGTGAATCAATGACCTCAATATTTTCAGGATACCTGTCATCGCAACGCAGGGTGAGTGTGTCGGGTCTAAAAATTTCATATTTAAAATTGCGCGCTGATTCGGCTGCCGGATAGCCATCAAAGAGTTCAATCTGATGAACCTTTTTATCCTGTGAAAAGCCGACTATTTTGCCCTGAGTAAATGGCAACGGATCATAATCAATAACAAGACCGCGCACTGTCAGATTCGTGCAACGGGAAATAGTTATTGCTCTTGTAGTCTCGGAACATATCATTTCAACGCCATCGGCAATAATTTCCACATCTTTGAGATTATTGAGAACAAGGTGTTGTCTGGCTTTTGGCTTAACCCGGTAGCGTCCGGACGGTATTATTATTCTTTTTTTGCCGGATTGAATTTCTGATTCTATGAATTTTTGGATATCTAAATAGACGGGTTCTGCCGCATTGATTGTCAAAGCGCCCATTAGCACCATTGCCGCTATTCTGAGATAACATAGCATCATAATTTGAATTGATTATATAATTTAAGATGAAAAGGATGAATAAAACTTTTGAAAAACGATTATGATTTGCCATTCAAATGCGCGTTAGATTCTTTACAGAATATAAAAGACAGGATAGAGTTCAAATTATGGCAGACGAATACGATTCTTCTGATTTTATAGACAAAGAATATTTTGAATCAAAGACCCCCGGCAAGAGTGGCGGAGGCGGCGCGCCGAGCGCGCCGTCTGTTGGCGCCACGAATCCCCCGCCTTCTCAGGCTGAATTGGACTCGCGCGCCACAGAGGTTCAGCAGGAGATTGAAAAATTAAGGAGATTGCAGGAAGACCTTGCGCGTAAAAAGGCGGCTCTTGAGGAAACAAGACGAAGACGGCTTGAATGGGAAACGAGTAGAAAAGAACTGGTTCACGGTTTGACCCGAGCGGTTGGTTTGCTTCAAGAAGCGGAATTTTCAAGGCGTCAGGAAGCTGAACAGATGGCTAAAGCAATCGCTGGCTTGCGCGATGCCTTGATGAAAGTCCAATCAATAGATGAAGAGTCGTGGACGAAAGAAAATTTTGAAATTGAACTTACCCGGGCATTGACGGTCGTTGAAAACGCGCGCCAGGAGTGGAACTCGGCAAGGTTAAAATTTCCTTTTCTTGACGGAAAACAAGATGAACAGTCGGAATTCGTTGCGCAAAAACCGGAGTTCAAAATTCCCGATTTTTATGAATTGATAAAAATTGGTTTTGCGGTGAGCCTGCCTCTTATTCTAATTATTTTGGTTCTGATAATTGTTATTCTGGTAAAGCGGTAGATCAATGGCGATATTTAGAAAGAAAAACAACGATCCAATCAGCGAGAGGCTAAAACAGTTAAATGCCGAAATAGCCGACATTGATGCTCGGATCAAAGAATTAAAGGAATTTAAGTCAAAACCGACCTCTTTATCGCAGACTAAACAAACTAACACGCTGGAGGAGCATTTAACTATTATTGATGAAAAGCCAGAGATTAAACCAAAAGAGGAAGTCCAGCTGACGCCGGAACATTTTAATGAATTTGGCGTTAAAAAATTTGACCTGCTCGGGAAATTGACCAAACAAACGCAGCCGCAAGATTTGGATGAAAAAAAGATATTAACCAGGAAGTTGATTGCAAGCAGTCTTCAAGGACCGCCGACGCTGCGGCGCGAAAGGAGAATAAAAAGAAACAGATTAATTCTTTATACGATTATTATAGCGCTGTTTCTATACGGTTTTATTGCCCTTTTGCTGAAATGAGAGGGATTTAATAACATACCCCAGTTGTTAACATTGATGACAGTGAAGCTTGCGCCGCTAACGGCAAAAGAGGACATAAAAATAATCGCCTCGCATTGCGAGGCGATTTGCGTCAGACATCTTTTAAGGATTTAATTTTAAGCAACTTTTTCCCACGCACCGGTTTTTACCGATTTATAAGCTGCGTCCATCACATAGACACGCGCGGCGGCTTCGTCCGGTTTTACCAGAGGCATATCTTTTTGTCCTGCGATAGCGTTTACGAATTGGTGCATAGGAAGTGGCGGCGCCTGTGGTAGGTCGCGCCACGGTTTTCTGCCATCGGCTCCCTGAACCTTGCTTGATTTGAAATAAAGTTCGTTATTTACAATAACGGCGTGTCCTTCGGTTCCGCTAATTAGGAGCGTCACGGGATTATCAACATCTACCCAGCCAGCGGCGAGTGTGCCTATCGCGCCATTTTTAAATTTCATCATTGCTTCGCCGGTTTCGTCGCAATCGGCATATCGTCCGGTGACAACACGGATATCGGCGATGACCGATTCAACATCACCCAGCAACCACATCATAATATCCAGGGAGTGCGTACCCAGGTCTCCGAAAGCACCAACGCCTGCGATTCTGGGGTCTGCCATCCACCGCCATTCGGTGTCAAACCAACCGCCGAGCGAACCGCTATGGCAATTTGAGCCGCGAATCCGTGTAATCTTTCCAAAAGCCCCTTTTGCGATCTGGTCTTTGAGGAAAATATGCTTCGGGTCTGTCCGCATAAAATAGCCGGTTGTGAACAGAACACCGGCTTTTTGAATTGCCGAAGCCATTTCTCTGCTTTCAGCCCCGTTTACTCCAAGCGGTTTTTCAACAAACATATGCTTTTTAGCCTTTGCGGCATCTGCAACGAGTTTTGAATGGAGTTGGGTTTCTGAACAGATGACAACTCCGACCACTTCCGGGTCGCTCCAGATTTTTGCCGCGTCGTCAACCGCAGGACAACCAAGGTCTTTAGCCCTGCGCTCAGCCCGTTTTGCATCGTGGTCCCAAACGTATTTTACTTTTACATCTTTGCGTGATTTAAGGAGATTGATAAATCCAGGTGTGTGAATGTGGGCGCAACCAACAAATGCAAGGGTTATGGTACCTTCTTCGGCGGACTTTGTTATCTGCGGTATAACAACAGTTCCAGCCGCAATGGTGGCTGTTTTTAGAAAATTTCTCCGATTCATTTCAGTTTTCATAAATTGCTTTTATATCAT
>JBAMMJ010000100.1:0-7784 GCA_039793825.1 Verrucomicrobiota bacterium
GGGCTTCATTTAATTTTGAGATGTCTTTGCCGCCACCACGAGCGTTGTCCGGTTTTCCCCCGCCTTTTCCGCCAACAATCGGGGCTATTTCCTGAATAATTTTGCCGGCGCTTATTTTTGACGCATAATCTGGCGAAACCGAGGCAATAAGTGAAACCGCGTTGTCGGAAACTCCACCGAGAACAACAACGCCGTTGAATCTGCCTTTCAGATGGTTAATCATTTCCTGAATTGAATTGGCGTCACAATGTCCAATATTTTCAATTATTGCCGGTACGGCGTTGATATTAACTGCCTTTTTAAGCAGTTCCGCAGCCTGATTTGCGGCTTCTTTTTGCCGCAGTGCGCGGAGTTGTTTTTCCAGAGCCTTTTGTTGCTCTACAAGGGATTCAATTTTACGTTCAAGCTCGGCAATTGGCGAGTTCACGCGTGCCGATATACTCTTTAGTAATTCCCTCTCGTTTTTTGCAAGTTCATAAGCGTTCAAACCCGCAACCGCTTCAATTCTCCTGACGCCAGCAGCAATAGCGCTTTCGTTTACGATTCTGAAAAGCCCAATCTCGCCGGTTGATCTGCAATGAGTGCCGCCGCAAAGTTCCATAGAATAGCCGTCAAGCGCGGTGGGACGACCGCCGATCTGCACAACCCGCACCCATTCGCCATATTTTTCGCCGAAAAACTGACGAATGTCGGCTCTTCCCTTGATGTGATCATATTTAACCTCAATCCAGCTAACCGGTGTGTTCTCAACAATGCGCTCATTTATAACCCGTTCAATCTCTTCAATCTGCTGGGGCGTAAGCGGGGGGCTGTTGAAGTCAAAAGTCAGTTTTTCACTTCCAACGTAAGAACCTTTCTGGGCAATATCTTTGCTGACGATTTGATGCAATGCCCAGTGAAGAAGGTGAGTCACTGTATGGTGCCGTTGAATAGCCGTGCGACGGGCTTTGTCCACAATCAGACGCACCTTTGTTCCTATTGGCGGCGGTTCTGATCCCTCTTCTATGAAGTGCAGATACACCTCCCCGGCTTTCTGAGTATCGGTTACTTTCCATATATCTGCGCCGGCTATTATTTCACCGCTGTCGCCAACCTGCCCGCCCATCTCTGCATAAAATGGCGAAACATCAAGGATAACTGCTGTTTTGTTTTTAATCTTAACAACATCAATGAGGCATCCTTCGGCTTCAAGTTGATCGTATCCCACGAATTTTGTGGGAGTTTGGCACTCAATTTGAGAAATCTCAATAATCTCTTTCTTCTGGGCTTTGCGGGCTCGCTGGCGTTGTTCTTCCATCAATTTTTCAAACGTTTGAGTGTCCACGCTAAATCCGCGTTCGCGCGCCATAAGTTGTGTTAAATCAAGCGGGAAACCATAAGTATCAAACAATTTAAATGCGAATTCACCTGGAATGACTTTGCTATCCTTCGGCAATTTTTCTAACTCTTCGTTAAACAGGTCAACTCCACGGTCTAAAGTTCGGTTGAACGCCTCTTCTTCAAGCGCGATAACTTCTTCTATATGGGAGCGGCGTTGCCTGACCTCCGGAAAAACGTCTCCCATAGTCTCTGCAATTACCCCTGCAAGTTTGTAAAAAAACGGTTGATGAAAACCGAGAAATCTCCCATATCTGACTGCTCGTCTCAAAATCCTGCGCAATACATAATTTCGGTCTGTGTTTCCGGGAAGTATTCCATCGGCAATCGCAAAAGAAAGCGTCCGTATGTGGTCTGCAATAACGCGGAAGGCAACGTCTATTTTTTCCTGTTCGGTTATCGGCACAACATTGCCGTATGCATCAGGACGCGGAAGTGTTGAACCGTATTTTTTCCCGCTTAACTGCTCTAATCTATCAAATATCGGGCGAAAAATGTCGGTTTCGTAGTTTGACACAACTTTTTTGAAGTTTGTGAAATTTTCTGTGTTCTGAATTATGCCCGTTACTCTTTCAAACCCCATTCCTGTGTCAACGTTTTTTGCTGGTAACGGTGAAAAGGTGCCGTCGGGGTTTGCGTTATACTCCATAAAGACCAGATTCCAGATTTCAATGCAGCGCGGCGAGCCTTTGTTTACCAGTTCGCCATTGGTTTCTCCTGACTCCGTAAGGTCAATGTGGATTTCTGAACACGGTCCGCACGGTCCGGTCTCGCCCATCATCCAGAAGTTATCTTTTTTGTTTCCGAATTTTATATGGACTTTCGGGTCTAATCCGTTTTTTGAAAATATCTCAGCCCAGATATCGTAAGCCTCCTGATCAAAACTTGCCGGCTCCCCACTTTCAGGTTTATAAACTGTCGCGTAAAGTCGTTTTTTTGGAAATCCCCAGACCTCCGTTAGGAGTTCCCATGCCCAATAAATAGCCTCTTTTTTGAAATAATCGCCAAAACTCCAGTTGCCGAGCATTTCAAAGAATGTATGGTGATAGGTGTCAAGTCCGACGTCTTCAAGGTCGTTGTGTTTGCCGCCGGCGCGTATGCATTTTTGCGTATCTGCCGCCCGCGGCGGGTTGTAGGGGCAGGGAATCTGACCCAGAAAGATCGGAACAAATTGGTTCATCCCCGCGTTTGTGAAAAGCAGGTTTGGCGAATCCGGCATCAAACTTGATGACGGTACAATGGTATGAGACCTGGATTTAAAAAAATCCAGAAACGATTCTCGTATTTGCGCGCCTGTCATTTTACCAGTAATCCAACAACTAATTTAAATTAAACAATAACTTTAATCTCCGCCTGATTGCAAGTTAGTTGAGTAAACAAAATCTTTGAAACTGAATCAAGGATTAGTTGTCGCCGCGGATTTTACATTCACCGCGCTGCTTTTTCCCAGAGTTGCGGCAGGGAATTTAACAGATCAACAAGCAGCGCGTCGGCTTCTGGAAATTGATAATCGCATAATTGTTCGCGGCTAATCCATTGGATAGAATCGCAACCGATCGGCTTTGGTTCTCCTTTAATCAAACTGCAAAAGAAAAACCGTAGATGCACCTGAAATTCAGGGTAATTATGCGTCATTGACCAGAGCAGTTCGCCGACGCTGACCTCTATTCCAAGCTCTTCCATCAATTCGCGTTTAAGGCAATCCTCAAAGGTTTCATTAACATTCCGCTTGCCTCCGGGAAACTCCCACAAGCCGCCAAGATAATCTTCTTTTTTGCGGCGGGTTATAAGCAGTTTGCCGTCTTTGAAGATCAACCCTGCGGCGACTTCAATTGATTTTTTGTTGTTATTTGCGTCCGACACCTTTGTAAATCCATCCCAGTTTCTCCATTTCCTTTGGGTCGAAGATGTTTCTTCCATCAAACATAATTGGGTGAGTCATTACCTTGCGGGCGCGTTCAAGGTCAAGTTTCTTAAATATTTCCCACTCGGTAGCGATAACAAGCGCGTCGCAACCTTCAGCAACGGCGTTCATATCGTCAACATAAACCACATCGCTTAATACAGCGCGCGCCTTTTCCATAGCCTTTGGGTCGTGAACCCTCAGTTTTGCACCCAGCTTTTGCAATCGTTTGCAAAGCTCAATCGCCGGCGACATCCTCACATCATCGGTGTTCTGTTTAAATGCAAGTCCAAGAACTCCAATTGTCTTATCTTTAAGGACCCAGAGGGTGTCAGTAATTTTTTTAACAAACCTATCCATCTGCTCGGCATTAATTCGCTGCACCTCCTTTAACAGTCTAAAATCATATCCGATGTCTTCGGCAATTTTTATAAAAGCGCTCAAATCCTTCGGGAAGCAACTGCCACCAAATCCAATGCCGGCATCAAGAAACCTGCGCCCTATCCTTGAGTCCATCCCAATCCCGTTTGCCACCTGAACCACATCGGCGCCGGTCGCCTCGCAGATCACAGAAATTGCGTTTATATATGAAATCTTCATCGCAAGAAATGAATTTGCCGCGTGCTTTATCAATTCGGCAGAATTTATGTCGGTGACAATTATCGGCGCGTCAAACGGCGCATAAATCTCTTTCATTGCCTGAACCGGTCTTTGTGAAAACACGCCGATTACTATCCGTTCCGGACGCATAAAATCTTCAACCGCAAAACCCTCCCGTAGAAATTCCGGATTGCTTACCACGTCGCATTCAACCTTTAATTTGTTGTATCTGCGGATTGTTTCGGCAACCTTTTCGCCTGTCTTCACCGGAACAGTGCTCTTGTCAACCACTATTTTATAACTCTTCATATAAGTTGCGATTTCTCGCGCTACCTTTTCAATAAAACTTAAATCTACAGAACCATCCGGCAGCGGCGGCGTCGGCACCGCAATAAAAATCACGTCTGAATTTTCAACCCCTTCTTGTGTGGAATCGGTGAACCGCAACCGGCCTTCGGCAACATTTTTATGAACAAGCTCCTCAAGACCGGGCTCATAGATCGGAATTCCGCCGCTTTGCAAAATTTTTACCTTCTCCGAATCGTTATCCACGCAAATAACCTTGTGCCCCACCTCCGCAAAGCAGGTTCCAGTTACAAGCCCAACGTATCCTGTCCCTATTATTGTTATTTTCATAATTCTTACCAATCCACGGTCCTTTATCCACTGGCGATACACTATTATTTAAATTTATTTCTCAGTTTCAAACAAAAATTAAGTAACTTGCTCAATCGCCGTTAACTTGCGGAAAATGTTAATGTTTTTTTCGGTTATCAAAAGGAATCAGCTATCTGATGGTCTCTAATTTATGCCCTTTTTAACAAGATTAAAATGAAACCAAACTTTTTCACGTCTGTAACAGGTTTGTAACAATAGTGTGGTTTATTGTGATGTGAATAAAAAAGATGAAACGAAAGTTATAAGTGAAACCGAAGAAAGGAACATCACTATGAACAACGAGAAAAATAAATTCCCGGGCGAGAGCGCAAAGCGCTGCTTCTCCACTTCGCCGCCGCTCAACTTGCTTGAGATTGTGGAGGATAGAGAATTAATTCGTCTTGCAATTGAAGCGGCAACCGAAACCGCTGAAAAAGGATTGGTCAGGTCTGTTTACAATATGCCGAATTGGATTCCCAGAAATATGATTTTAACTGTAATGACGTATGCCTATGCGACCTGCCTGTTCAGTTCGGTTGACCTTGCCGAGGCGGTAAAAAAGAATCCAGCTTTGAGGTACCTTTCCTCAGGGGTCTTTCCCGAACACTGGACATTTATAAAATTTAGACGGGTAAACGCGCACGCTATAATTCATTCGGTAAATTGCCTCATAAATAAAATTATGAAGCTCTGTCGCGAACAAAAGATGGTTAACGCGCATTTAACCGCGAATTATGTTGAAAATCATTTAAAATGCAAAGTTTCTGAAACAAACACAGATGAAAAATGCAACCTTGAACCTGATGGCGAAAGACGCCTTGCGCTTGCCGTTATGCGAGATTGTTTTGAAATGGATTTTTAATTCGCCAATTAACCGATACCAGATTAATGCCCCAATTCATTGGTTTTACACCCATCCAGGTCCTTCCTATAACTTCAAAATTCTTCTTCGTTCCATTTGCTCCTTTGTAGAATCGGGTTTAAATTATTTGCCTTGTTGATATCATTCAAAGATGCGGGTTTAATTTAGACCACAATATTAAATGGAAACAAAAATCCGTCATAGAAGACTAATTGTAAATGCGGATGATTTTGGAAAAGATGCCCAGACCAATGCAGCGGTTGAAAAAGCGCATCGCGAAGGGATACTCACCTCTGCGAGTTTAATGGTCAACGAAGAGACAACAGATGATGCGGTAAAAATTGCCCGCGCAAATCCAGAGCTCGCCGTCGGACTTCATCTTACATTGCTGTTTGATAAACCGGCGCTGTCTATGGACGTTATCCCCGACCTTATAGACCCACAGACCCGACGATTGAGAAGAACTCCTGTCAGGTCTGGATTTAATTATTATTTCAAAAGGCGGATTAAGTCTCAATTAGAAGCCGAAATTAGCGCCCAGATTAATAGGTATAAATCCACAGGCTTGCGATTGGACCATTTAAATGGACATCTTCATTTCACCCAGCACCCGGTGGTTTTTAATATAATTTTATCAAACGCTCGCAGCTGGGGAATCACTGCGATGCGTCTTATGCGCGAACCTCTGCTCCTTAATCTGAGGATTGCCCGTGGCAGATTGCTCGCCAGAATCGCCGAAGCCTTTACCTTCGCCTGTCTATCTAAATGGTGCGAGAATAAACTCAAATCCTCAGGTATCAAATATACCGACAGAGTGTTCGGATTGCTCCAGAACCGAAATGTTGATTCTGATTATCTCATAAACCTTCTGGAGCGCCTGCCAGCTGGAGTATCGGAAATCTATTCTCACCCATCCTTAGACACCTTCCGTCATGAACTTTCCGCGCTTCTTAACCCCAGAGCGCACAAGATTATTTGCGAAAGAGAAATAAAATTGATAACATATCAGCAAATTTGAAAAAATTGTTTATGGCAAAAATATTGATAATACTGGTCGTCTCATTCATCGTAGAGGCTCTCGGCGTGATAGAGATCAAAAAAGGTGTTGACGAGATCGTAGTTAAATACAGAATCCGACAGACCGAAACCGCCTTGCTGACAAACATCGCAAAAATGGTCGGAAACGCCCTGACCAATAAACATTTCTTGCTCGGACTGTTGCTGGAAACAATGTTTTTTATCGGCCTGCTTTATCTTCTCGGACAACGCGATGTTAGTTTTATCTGGCCATTGACTTCGCTTAGTTTCGTTATGACAACTCTGGCGGCGCGCTTTTTGCTTAATGAAAACGTGAGCGCAATCCGCTGGGCTGGTGTCCTCCTCATTGTCTTTGGCGCCGCCCTAATCTCTTACAGCGAACACCAGAATCCAAAAGAAAAACCGACAGAATCGCTCCAGCATAGAATCTTATCAGATTCTCCACAGGTCGCCTCGGCAAAAGACCGGAAATAATTTCAATACAAGGTATTTTCAAATCGCAAGCAATTTGATTTTAAACGTTCGTGCCTCTTTGGCGGATTTCAATCGGTCTTTATTCTCCACTATTAATGAATAGCTCACCCTCTTTTGCGATAACCACAATATTGAACAAATCAATTTGCAGACAAAAATCAACATCCGCGGCAAGTTCAGGAATATTTCGCAGTCGCCTTGCATTTGCTGAATACATAATGATTCCCGACAAGTTATTCTTATGAAAAAGATAAAAATCCCTTGCGATTATCGCCGAATCTGAAAAAACCGCGCCACAATCATTAACTTTTTCTATT
Source organism: Verrucomicrobiota bacterium (assembly GCA_039793825.1). Taxonomy (GTDB): domain Bacteria; phylum Verrucomicrobiota; class Verrucomicrobiia; order Limisphaerales; family JAKPVM01; genus JAKPVM01. Next base: position 7,229 of record JBAMMJ010000100.1, read on the forward strand.
AGACAACCCGCCGCAAGTATATCTTCAAGGGCAGGTTCTTCCCGCGTCCCGCTGCAAAACATAATAAGTCTTGAAGGGTTTTGCCTCTTAATGAACTGTGCTGTCGCCGTTAAATTTAAAAAGGACGATGTTAGACAGGTTGATGAATTTTGCATCGCGGCTTTTATAGCCCTGGTGCCGTTGGTTGTGGTTGTGATAATGATTTTATTTTCAACTTTTTCCAGAGTAAATTCGCGCGGAGAATTGCCAAAATCAAACTCAATTCCGCCAGCCATTGAAGCAGGTATTTTTAATCCATTTCTTTCGCCTGCAAGAAGAGCCTGCCTGTATCTGTTTTTCAATGCAATCGCCTCTTCAATTGTTTCAGCAGGAATAACCTTTTTAGCCCCGTTACTTAATGCCACAACTATTGCCGATGTTGCCCGCAACACATCAAAAACGACTGAAACCACAGACCCGGTTTCATCCAACATTGCAGATTTTTTAAGCAATATGTCAATTTCAGCTGGAGTTAAAATCACATTTACATCCATAAACCGATTTTAACTTACTGCCC
>JBAMMJ010000101.1:0-7768 GCA_039793825.1 Verrucomicrobiota bacterium
GCATCACAGCTTTGTGACATCAGATGTCAGATAATCAAAGGAATAAATACCAAAAATAAAGAAGTAGTTTAATTCCTGGTTCTGTATTGTTTATCAACATAAGATGACAAACAATCAAAGGGATAAATACCAGAACGAAGGAGAGGGGTTTGATTTGTTGGGTTTGTGTTTTTTTGGAGGTTAGTGGTTATCTGATTTCACAAAGCGGTGTTGCGCCTGCTTGCGCAGGCTTAACACCGCACTCCATAATACCGGATTACAGAAATTTCAATTAATTATTTTGGACAGAAATGGGTTAAGATTTATTTTAACAGACCGAGTTTTTTGAATTTGTTTTTGATTTCTTTAAGGTGGAAATCAAGAGAGCAAAGTTTCTCCAGTTCGCCTGGTTTGAAATATTTTGAAACCTCCTGGTCTTTGAGAATTTGTTGGAGGAAATCGGCGTCGTCTCTGCCTTGATGTTTAGCCTCCCAGGTTTTCATTGCGTTTCGCTGCACGAGTTCGTAAGCCTGTTCGCGGGTGAGCCCTTTTTTGATTAAGGCGAGCAGTACTGTTTGCGAATTCCACATACCGAGAGAGAGTGCAAGGTTCTTTTTCATATTTTCTGGATAGACGTTCAAGCCATCCATCATTTTGGTTAATGTTGTGAGCATATAATCAAGCAGGGTGCAGGAATCCGGGAAAATAATTCTTTCAACGCTGCTGTGGCTGATGTCGCGTTCGTGCCAGAGTGCGACATTTTCAAGGGCAGCCAGCGCGTTAGCGCGCAAGACCCGGGCAAGTCCTGTTAGACGTTCAAAGGTGATCGGATTCCGTTTGTGCGGCATAGCGCTTGAGCCTTTTTGTCCTTTGCCGAAATATTCTTCGGTTTCAAGAACCTCGGTTCGTTGCAGATGTCTGAACTCCGTTGACCATCTTTCTATTGAGGCGCCGATGAGCGCGAGAGTTTGCATAAATTCGGCGTGGATATCGCGTTGGACGATTTGCGTAGCAATGATTGCCGGACGAAGCCCGAGTTTTTTGCAGATATAGGCTTCCACACGCGGTGAGAGATGAGCGTTTGTGCCGACCGCGCCTGAAATTTTTCCGACCGCGACACTGTATTTAGCCGATTCAAGTCTTCTTAAAGCGCGTCCGAACTCGTCGTACATCAGGGCAAGTTTAAAACCGAATGTAATAGGTTCGGCATGGATGCCGTGGCTGCGTCCTATGCAGGGGGTCATCATATATTCGCGAGCACGTCGGGCGATAGCCTCGCGCAAATCTTTTATGTCTTTAATAAGGATGTCTGCTGATTGAACCATCTGCACGGCAAGGGCGGTATCAAGAACATCGCTGCTTGTCAGACCAAAATGGACCCACCGACTCGCAGGGTGATTGATAAATTCCGCAACGCAGGTTGTGAAGGCGATGACATCGTGGTTAGTGATTTTTTCAATCTCTTTGCATCTTTCTATATCAAATTTTGCGCGCGACTTTATTATCTGAAAATCGGACTCAGGAACGATCCCTTCCTTTACCAGCGCTTCAACGGCAAGCAATTCAATCTGGAGCCAGATTTCAAGTTTTCGTTGTTCTGTCCAGATTTCTCGCATTTCAGGTCTTGAATAGCGTTGTATCATATTGATGATAATTTTCTTTGAATGTGGCGGGAATGAAAAGTTTTTTTTGAGGTTATAATGGGTTGGAGGGGAGGCGCAAGATTAGGCTTTAAATTGTTTGCTGCGGTTTGGCGAGGAGAGGTTTGGGCTCATCAATTGGTTCAATATTTGAATAACTTCTCCAGTGTTTTAGCGGCAAAGAACCGATGGCAATTATTGCAAGTTGAGAGGTGATGAAGACGATAAGCCAGAATGCCGCGGTATCCATAAACCCGTAAGAATGCAGACCGACCCCGAGCATATTAACGCCGAACCACGACCAGCTTGTTGCGATGTTGCCGAATACAGCCATATTCATCAGACCGCGCTCGGATACGAGTTTCCCCCAGCGGGCATGAAGATAGATAGCAGTCCAGAGGACAATTATCAGGGCGCCGTTTTCTTTCGGGTCCCAACCCCAGAATCGTCCCCAGGATTGGTCTGCCCAGATACCGCCAAGGACAGTGCCGAGAAACGAGAACATAATGGCAAAGCACATTATGCCGTAAACTGTCCGACTCAAGAACTGGGCGAGGTCTTTTGTTAACCGTTTTGTGAAGACGCCTAAAACTATATAGAGTATTGCGAATAATCCGGCAACATAGACCGCTCCATATCCAAGCGCGATTGTGACAACGTGCGTTGCGAGCCAGAAATTGGTGTCAAGCACAGCGCGCAAAACTTCCATAGTATCGCCGGTGAGCGAAAGGTAGTGGGCTACGATCTGGGTTGCAAATCCGCCGGCTGCGGCTACTAACACGGCGATACCGTATGGATAAGCCCGCTCAACTATTAGCCCTGCAAGCACCACTGTCCATCCAACAAATACTGCCGAAGAGTAGAGATTTGTCACCGGCGGTCGCCCCTCAAGCGTCATTCTGTAAATTATTCCAAATGTGTGAAGAAGAAACGCAAGCGCAAGAAGGTTAAATGAACTTTTCCTCAACCAGTCGGTGATGTTAAACAATGATACGCAGGCGAGCAAGAACGCAAGCAGATAAATTTCACGCGCTTTGGCAAACGGCGCAAAATTGTTAAAGAACGATTCGCGACTGCTTTTTGAGAATTCTTTTGGGAACGCAGTTGTTAACCATTGGCTGTAGTCGGCAACCGTTTTATTAAAAGTAGCAGGGTCGTTGTTTAAAAACGCAATGTTCATCTGCGAATAAGCGTCTACTGCTTTTGGCAGGTTGGCTGATTGATCGTGAATCAGATGGGTTACTACTTCTGAGGGCGACATCCATTGTCCATTCCCTTTTTGGAGCTCGGGCAACGGTATCAGCCGCGGATAAGCCATCTGGCTTGCTGCCTCCCATTTTTGCAAAGCCTGAACAAGCCTGTTTAAATCGTCCTGATTGAATTGTTTGTTTTCTTCGCGGGCGCGAAAGGCTGCGATGCCCGGCGCAAGATTGGTCTTCAAATCGCCAATCGCTATATGTAATCCGCCATATTCTTCTGGATAGAGGCTATTTTTTAACCTCTGAAAAATGACAAGTCCGGTATAGAGTTTTACGACCTGTTTTTCAAATGTAGTTCTGCGAGCCGGTTCAACTCGTTGAGCGCGTTGAGCCTGTTTCTCCAGCTCTGCAAAATGCGGTCGCAACTGGTTGAAAGATAGCAGTTGTTTTCCTTCCCCAAGTTTTAACAGTCCTAACAGTTCAGGATGGTCTATTATAAAAATCTCCCGATCATCGGCTTTTGACGGGTTAAAAATTACCTCTGCAAGCCACTCAGAGGGGGAGAGGGTCTCGCCATTTTTTAATCTTACATTTGTTTTTGACCTGATTTGCAAAAGGCAATTTCTTCCTACGGAGTCAAGGGGCTGAATCCTTCCGTTCATCAGCGCCGGCAGTTTACCAAACCCGGCGTAATCAAAACCGTTCCTGGCAGGTGGCGGTCTTAACCCGCTTAAAACCCACAAACCTAACGCTGCTACAATTAAATATGGAAGAAACTTTTTCATTTTTGCTTTTGTTCTCTAACAAATGTTCCGAGATTGAGGATAAAATGCATAACCATACCGAGTCCGGCCAGTGCGCAAGCGATATACGGAGTTGTCCAGGCTGGATTTTTAACAACCTGCAATATGCTGACGCGGTCGTCATTGGGGTCAAAACTTCCCTGATAATAGGTTTCGCCGCCGTATCTGAGCGGATTGTTCATATAGATTAATACTTCGCGTTCTTCTTTTGTGTGTGGATTGGTTAATTTTACCCGGCTTGAGAAGTTTTTCGGGATATCGGTTCCGGGATATTTTTCATGGGTAAAATCAAGGAGTGTAATAAAATAGGGCTTGTAGTAACGTTCTGGACGGAGGAACATCTGCCACTGCTCATTGCCTGCGGCGAAGGTCTGGGCATCGTCAATAAAAAATGATACGAGCCAGCTTCCCTGCGGCGCGTTATTACCAAGCAGCTCAATAATTGCCGATGGGGCGTTGCGCTGGTCGGATGTTGTTACGAGCGGCTGCGGATTGACGCGCACTGTTCTGCCGATTCCTAATGTTGCGGCTCCTTTTTCAGACGATGGATTGGGAAGGTTTTCCAATCTTGAGTTTTCGTAATACTCGTTGATTTTGACTTCAAAAGGAAGCGCTGGGTGACGGATAACATTGCCTTTGTATAATTGCGATTCGGGAATTGAGACGACGGTATCCGAATCCGGGTCTGAGACCTTGACAAACGCAAGCTCGCAACGCGAATAACTTTCGGAGTAATTCTTTGATTCCCCTTCAACCAACCGCATATTGCTTTCAATGTGGAGTTGGTCAATCATAAGTTGCCCAACAAGCAATACCAGTAGCCCGAAATGGGTGAGAAGCAGACCGATTTTTTGCGGTAAAAGTCCGAATCTTTTGAAATGCGAGGCAATCAAATTGACCAAAAGCACAAGTCCAATTAAATAACCGCCAGGAAAGATTATAGGAATTTTGTGATTCAATATCCGAATGTCGCTAAAGACAATGAGGCTCTGGAAAAATTCCTTTTGCACAATGAAAATCCCCTTGTCCACCTGCGCAAGTGTGCCGAGAAAAACCAATACCATTGCGAGCGCAAGGCAAATCACCGTGAGCCGAATTGACGTTAAAGCATCTATTATTTTTTCAGTTAGCATCGTTTAAAACTTAAAGTTTTTGACAAAATTAACCAGAGCCGATTTATGTTTTTCTACAGCCTCTTTCTGGCCGGTCATTTTAAAAAAGTAAGTGAATGATCCCGCTGGCGCAATGATGCCCACCATTCTGGTTTGTTCGCCGGTTTTGTTTGTTCCTGTAAAGTCCACCACAACAGCGTTCAGGTTGCCGAGGGTTATTTTTTCGGCAACCCTATCAAGTTCATCCGCGCTAATATTCTGGAGGTTTATCTGCCCGCGCCAGCGATTAATATTTGGCAACAGTCCACCGCCGTCTCCATCAAGTTTGCTTATAGAGATAACGGCGCTGTTTGAGCCATCCGAGACCTCGTATCGGGTCAGGGTCATCGGGGCGGGCGGGAGAGGTTTCCAATCGTCCGGGACTTTAAAATCCGAAGGTTTAATTGGCGTTGGTGAAACCGTTGGCGGCTGTTGAGAGGTTTGGTCTGCGCTCGTTATTTTGACGCTTTTTAAATAATTTATGAAATCCGCTTTTGATTCTTCAATAAGATTGCTTGCGCCGGATATCCTGAAAAACCAATTAATATTGTTTTTTAAGACCATTGCCACGAGAATCCGAGAAGGCAATTCGCTGTTTGGCGGTTGTTCGGTGGATAGATCAAATAATTCCCCCTCGTCGGCGCCAATCTTTACCTGTTCTGATTTTTGAACGACGTTATTTCCGAGTTGCCCGCGCCAGATGGCAAGTATTTCATCTTTTGTCGCTTTTAGTCCTACCATTGGCATCACAGCCACCTCCCCCTGTGCCCCGTTTTTTCCTTTAACAAGATATTGGGCAACGCGCATACCGGAGGCGGGTTTTTCTTCCCAATTTTGCGGCACATCGCCGAGAACCTTCCACTGTGGAGCTTGTTGATGTGGCATAGCAGGAGTCTGAACAGATTCTTTCGGTATCCGATAAACTTTTATTTCTTCTTTGCCGCAACCGATTAGGACCGCCGCAGCAAATAATAATAAAATTCCTACTCGCGCAATTTTATGAATCGCTTTATTCATTCAAACAATTAGTTTAAATATATTTTACAGTCACTTTTTAGAAAATCCGTAAAAATAATTTGGAAATTATAGCACATTTTTTAAAATATATGCAAAAATAATTATATCTTAATAGATAAACGGCTCTTAAATTTCGGGATTGTTTATTTAGATGAATCAATGCCTGGATTCATTTATGTTTGGCGAGTGCAGCATTGCTGTGGCTTCTGGAATTAAACCGGGCGGGAGCGGGGGGAATTCAATATTTTTATTTGATTTAAACGACCGAACGATATTTCGCCACGCTTCCCGTTCCTGTGGCGACATTTCAGCCCATTTTGCGGCGTTGCGCAAGAATTGTTCCCTTTCTGATTCGCTCATTGTGGCAAATCTTTTGAATGAGGCTATGCAACGTTCTTTTTCTTCTTTTGAGAGGTTGGAAAAAACGGCGAGCGTGTTTTCCATTCGGATTCGCTCTGCCGGGGGCAATATTTTTAGGGCTGCTTCCTGTTCCTGCTGTGAGAGTTCAAACACTTTGTTGAAATTTTCTGCTAACGCCTTTCTTCGTTGTTCAGGAAGATGATTCCAGTTTGCGAGAGTTTGAAGGACCTTCAGTTTTTGTTGGGGATGGAGGGTGCTGAGCGTCGTTTGAATTTGCACCTGCGAGCCGTTAGTGAGTCGCAATGCGTATTGGAGGGCAAATTCGTTTTCTAACAGTTCCTTTTGTATGTCTGGTGGCAATTTCTCCCAATGCTGGAGTCTGTCCTGAATTAAGGGTTTATATTTTTCCGGGACCTGCTGTAGCAGTGAAATGCGGTTTGTACTGTCGGTCCTCAAAATGGTTGTCAGATACCACCTCAACTCTGTCATAAAAAGTTTCAATTCCCGCTGATTTTGAGGCAGAGCAAGATATTCATTAAGTTTAGCCTCTAAAATTTTTCTTTGTTCGGGTGTTTTTTCGGAAAGTATCTGTTCGCGCGCTTGCTGATTTGTTTCGAGCAATGTTCTAAAATAGGCGATGGGAGATTGAATCGGGGGCAAAGGGGGCGGCTGCGTGGCGTTGGTTGATTCTTTTTTTACTGGCAGTTCTGCCGCAAAACAGATACTGGCGGCAAACGCCAGGAGCAGGTTCAGTCCTGCAGAACTTAGAATAGATTTTGTTGTTGATTCAGTCATCACCAGACTTACTGGTTTTTCAATGCGGCTAGAAGTTCAATGTCAACCATTGAATTATAATTGTTAATGTTTTGTATGACATCAAAGTCTCTGAGAATTTCAATGGATAACTCCCCGTTTTTCTCATTTAGCATTGCAACGCGGTCAAGCTCGGCTATTGAACTGGCAATTTTTGTATTTTTTGATTCGTTGTAGGAAAAGTAGCACAAGCCAATTAGAGCAATTATTAGACTGACCGGCGCAAGCCTTCGGGTGAGGTTTTGCCAGAGCAACTGGAAGAGCGATGGCGCTGTGGAGGCTGGTTCAGCCTCTTCTTTTTCAACCGCATCCATTACGCGGGCGGTAAAGTTGGAAGAAACCGGGACGTCCGGAAGTTTTAGAAGCAGTTTGCTAAGATTAACGTCTTCTTCCAGTTGAGAGAGTTCGCAAGAAAGGTCTGGATCGTGGTAGCGATCATAAAATTGGAGCAATCTCGCCATTGACTCTTCGTCAAGTTTGCCTTTCAGGGCGAGTTCCTTCAACTTATTTAACTCTCTTTTATCCATTTCCATTTAATCCTAAAAATTAATAAACCGAATAGGTTTAAAAGTTTCAGTTTAACTTTTGAAACGAGTTTTTTCCTGCCATTCGCCAGATTTCAAATACGGTTTTAAAAGTTGTTTCAATGTTTCGCGGCCACGATGAATTATAGATTTTGTAGCCGAAACCGAGCAGCCCAGTACCTTTGCGATTTCTTCATAGGACATATCTTCTTTTTGAAAAAGCAGGATTGCCGTTCGCTGATTTTCTGGCAATCTCAAAAGGGCTTCTTCAACCTTTTTAAC
>JBAMMJ010000102.1:0-5886 GCA_039793825.1 Verrucomicrobiota bacterium
CCATTTTGCAAAAAAGTTCAAATCCCGATACTACCTTTGCTTTTGCAAACGTCATTAAGCCGTATCCCAGTCCGCCAGCCGCTCCTGAGCCTGGAGTCTCGCTGAAATCTATACCCAGGCGCTGTTTAACCACTTTAACAAGCCGTTTTAGCGCCCTTTCGGCAATCGGAATGTCTGCCGGTTTCAATCCTTTTTGAGGTCCATAAATCCTTGTGCACCCCTTTTTACCGAGCAACTTATTTTGCACATCAACAGCCACTATTACTTCCTCAATAGTTAAGTGGCTTTGCGGTTGGACAACAAATTCTAATTTTGACAATTCAGTCCATCTGACAATTTCATTCAAAGATTTATCCAAAAACTTCCATCCCAGTCCTCGCGCCATTCCAAATCCGCCGTCGTTTGTTGCGCTTCCGCCTATTCCGATGATTACTTTTAACGGTTTTTTTTCTGCGATTTTTTTTAACACAAGCCCAAGCCCGTAGGTGTCAAGTTCAAGCGGATTACGTTTTTCTTTCTCAAGCATAGCAAGACCTATCACCCGAGCCGACTCAACAACCCCAATCCGCTTTTGCGGATTCCACCAGTATTTAACTTTGCGTGGGACATTAGAAGCATCAACAGACTTAATAACAACAGGCTTGCAACCAATTAAACCGCTGATGACCTCCCCAAAACCGTCGCCGCCGTCGCTCATCGGCAGAACCTCGCACAGGTCCAATCCTCGCCCTCGTTTCCAACCTTTCTCAATGGCTCTGGCTGCAGACAGGGCTGAAAGCGTCCCTTTAAACTTATCAGACACAATTAACACCCGTTTGGGATAAATTAACATATTAGTTATTTGCCGAAGTATTTTGTATTGAAATGAGTCTGACCGTCAAACAGATTAAAAATCAAAAAATAAGCGGCTGAGCCGCACTGGACAATTTTATAGTTCTATTTTAAAAGTTGAATTTGCTTTGAAATCATCCCCGTTAGGGTGCTACGGCAGCGATAGCGCAGAATCGCTTTAGTGTGTTAAAATCCTGGTTCATTCTTTGCTTTCGCTTAATGGTGACTGAGATTGGATATTGACACAACAGCGGCGTCTCCGATTTTCATAGTGTCCACAGCGCTCAAGGCAATTGCGCACATCGGCTTACTCTGCCGCAAAAATCCAGATATGTTGTGAAGTTGGCTTCAGGGGTATTGCGTCAAACCATTAATTTTTTCTAAAATAGTTTTTAATAAAGTCCAGAAAACTTTACGTTTAGTAATTAAATCAAATACTTAATGTGAAGCCCAATTAGTTTCTATTCGTATTTAACGCTGCAACCGTAGGGTTTGGTTTGTTTGACTTCCACAGGTTTGCCAGCAAGAAGATTCTGCAGCGCTTCTTTAACATAATTTCTTGCTGTTCTTGGATCGCCGCTTGTTGCCGGGCGATCATCAATAGCCCCGTTGTAAGCAACATTTCCCTCTTTATCAATAATAACAATGTGCGGCGTTGTTTTTAATCCGTAAGCCTTGCCGAGCTTGCCATCGCTATCATCTATCCATGCGGTGGCTTTCATTTTCTGAGATTCAAACTCTTTTTTAGCCTGTTCCGGGGTTCTATGACTCGGATTCTTTGGATTTACCGAATTCACAACAAACCAGACCACACCCTGCCCGGTAGCCCAACCCTGCAATTCCTGCATCGCTCCGGTCTTGAAGTGATTGGCGCAAAAAGGACAATCCAGATTGTAGGCTTCAATTACAACGATTTTACCTTTGTAATCTGCAAGTTTATGCATCTTTCCATTAATATCCTTTGCCGTAAAGTCCGGCGCCGGTTTTCCAACTACAGCCTCGCCATAGGCGATGTTCAACATTGCTATGCTGAGGATTATTGCGGATATGGTTGTTTTTTTCATATTAGCGTCCTTTTTATTTTACGTTTTTGTTTCATTAAATTATATACCACAAATTTTTGTATTTGCAAATATTGATGTATATAAAACAAAAAATGTTTATTACTCTTTTTATTGAAGCGTTCTTAAAATAGGATTAAAAATTATTCCTATGAAAATGCGGAAATTGAAAAAGCCCTTTATCCATAAGAACTTTCTGTTGCAGACCAAACAGGCGCAACGGTTATACCACGAGTTTGCCTGTGATTAGCCTATTATTGATTATCATTGCCACCTGCCACCGGAACAGATAGCTGAAGACCACCAGTTTAAAAATCTTACCGAAATCTGGCTCTACGGCGACCACTACAAATGGCGCGCTATGCGCAGCAACGGAGTGCCAGAGCGCTATTGCACAGGCGACGCAAGTGATTGGGAAAAATTCCTCAAGTGGGCGGAAACCGTTCCTAAAACCTTAAGAAATCCAATTTACCACTGGACTCATCTTGAACTTAATCGTCCATTTGGAATCAATGACAGGCTTCTGTCCCCGGAAACCGCGAAAAGCATCTGGGAAGAGTGCAACGAAAAGCTCGCAAAAAAGGAATTTTCCGCAAGAGGAATAATGAAGCAAATGAATGTGGTTTTAGTCTGCACGACTGATGACCCGATTTCTGACCTTTCAGCCCACAAAAAAATCGCGGCTGATAAAACCTTTGATATAAAAGTGCTTCCTACCTGGCGCCCCGATAAAGTGATGATGATTGAATGGGGAAAAGAATTTAATAATTACATTGATAAACTCGGAGAATCCGCCGGAGTTGAAATAAAGAAGACCGAAGAGCTTATTCTGGCATTGAGAAAAAGACAGGACTTTTTTGCTTCTGTCGGTTGCAAACTTTCCGATCATGGGATTGATATGGTTTATGCCGACGAGTATAGCGAGAGCGAAATCTTTAAAATCTTTGAAAAGGCGCGTTTAAATTACAGCCTCTCTGTTGAAGAGGTGCGAAAATACAAGTCCTGGATTTTATATGAATTGGCTTTGATGAATTGGGAAAAAGGCTGGGTGCAACAATTTCATATTGGCGCAATGCGAAACAACAACACCCGTCTTTATAAACTTGCGGGTCCGGATATTGGCTGCGATTCAATTGGGGATCCGCAAATAGCGCAACCTTTGTCTCGGTTCCTTGACCGGCTTGATTCTCAAAACAAATTAACAAAAACCATCCTATACAATCTCAATCCCTGTCATAACGAGGTGATAGCCACAATGATAGGAAATTTTCAGGACGGCACTGTGCCCGGCAAATTGCAGATGGGCAGCGGATGGTGGTTTTTAGATCAATTAGACGGAATGACGCGGCAAATTGAAGCCCTATCACAAATGGGACTTTTAAGCAGATTTGTTGGAATGCTCACCGATAGCCGTTCTTTTCTTTCATACACCCGCCACGAGTATTTTCGCCGGCTGCTCTGCAACATTTTAGGAACCGATATGGCGCGCGGGCTTATTCCAGACGACATTGAGATGGTCGGTAAAATGGTTCAGGATATCTGTTATTTTAATGCTCGCGAATATTTCGGATTTTTTGAAAAATAATTTTTATGAATTGATTCGCATTTGCCGTGTTAATGATTGTATATTAAATATTGTGTTATAGACGCCGGTCTTGATTATTTAGATTTATGAAGATACTAATTGCCGATGATGAACCGATGTTTCTCACTGTTCTAAAAACATCGCTTGATAAATTGGGTTATACTGTTTTTTCGGCGCCTGACGGCAGGCAGGCATTTGAACTATGGAAAAAAGAAGAAACGCCCATCGTTATTACCGACTGGCTAATGCCAGATATGACGGGCATTGAGTTATGTGCCGCAATCAGAAAAGAAAAGCGCGATTTCTATACATACATTATTATTTTGACCGGACTCGACACCAGAGACGCATATATAAAAGGGCTTGAGGAGGGCGCCGATGATTTTATGGTTAAGCCATTTGAAGAAGCGATGCTGGGGGCAAAATTAAAAGTGGCTGAACGGATTATCAACCTGAATACCCGCGTTGATAACCTTGAAAAACTTTTGCCGATATGCTCCTGGTGCAAAAAAATACGGGTAGAAGAATCCCAATGGATGCCCCTTGAAAGTTATTTAAAAGCCAGGTCAAAGGCTAAAATCAGCCATACAATTTGCCCTGAATGCTCAAAGAAATATTTTAACTCCGATGTATTGCTGTAGTTAATCACTATAACAGACAAACCGGATTAAGGCTCAACAACGATTCGGTAAATCTTTCCGTTTTGATTTGTGATGGCTGCGTCAATAAAACTTGTCCATTCGCTTGAAGCCTGAATTGTTCCGCTTGCGTTTAACCAACCGTTGCTATAATTTTCAACGCCTTTAAATTGAACTCTGTAATTGTTTCCCCGAACCGAACGCCATACTATTTTAACACCGCCATTTATTTTGGACACGTCTTTAATTATTGGAGCCGGCTTAACGACACTTCCAAGTTTGACGGTGTCCACTCTGAATTTCTTGAATCCAGGATAAGGCAATAATTTAGCAGGGGTGCCATCTCCATAATAATCCCGTGTGCCGCAATCGCTGACGAGCTGTATTTCAGTTTCTTCTGTCCACGGATGCGGCGGCAATTCCACGATTCCTTCAGGTATGAGCCCGGTTAAATCAGCGGAACGTTCCTGCGGCGGGTCATCAGGCAATCCGGACCAGGTATAGATTTTAAAATCGTCAGGATAATCGCCGGGAAAATTCTTTGGTGTTCCTGCAATTATGATATAACCATTTGAATCCCCGGCGATGTCCCGGATACCTCTTCCGAATAGGTCTATTTCTATTGGGGGTCCAAAGACCGCCGAAGCTTCAGGCGCGCCGCTTTCGGCAATATTTGTAAAGTTTAATACAGGAATAATCAACGTGTGAACTCTATTTGTGGGCGGCACGATCGGAGCTCGAAAACCTACAAATGCGGCAGCCGGTCCATACATTGGCGCAGGCGCTATTCCTTCAATGTTAAATCCCCACGGCGTTTTTGGATTTACTCCATCCTGCGTGCTATAGGCAAGGTCGTAATAACCGCTCCCTTTTCCGTGACCATTATTTAAATCCCAATTTACAAGATCGGCTTTAAGATAATCGTAGCGTCCAATGTAAGTAAGGGTTGAATTTGTTCCTTCACCAATAATTTCTGTCACAAAAATCCGAGCCCGGTTCGTTCGCCCTTCTGCAAGGTTTGCGTTTGAATGAGAGCCAATCCAATAAATCTTATTTCTTATTCTAAACGCACCTTCAATATCCACCTCGCGCGGACGTTCGCCTTCAAAGTCAGTTAGACCAAGATAAGGTGTCATATTGAATTCAGCCACTGGCGCTCCTGACCATTTTCTTGGGTATAATCTTATAGTTTCGTTTTCATCGTCGCCGACAAACATCCATTCGTCATTAATCGCTATCGCTGCTGAGGCATCAGAGGCGCCGGTTAAGAATATTCCGCCGCTTCTTCCCATAAGCGACGCGGCATAAAGTACAGACCTCGTTCCCTGCCTTATTCCATCAAAAACAGAAATCACAATCGTAGAATATCCTGCTCCAATCGGTTCAATTTTTAATTTAAATTTGTATCCTGAAACATTTGTAACATAAATATTTGTTTGAGAAGCAATGTATGGATTTGTGTTTGTGACGGTGAGTATTAGATACTGCGGGGGAGAAATGGCGTTGCTTATAGTGAAGTAGACCTCTGGATTTGTTGGGTCGCCAACAACCCCGGAGAAAGGTTCAATTTTGCTTATTATGAGGGCGTCGTTGTTCAATTTGCCCGGGGTAAGGTTTGCGCCGTAGGGAAGATTCTGGCTTGATCGCGATTCATCATATTCTATAGAAACACCAAGATTTCCAGCCAATTGTCCGTAAAACCAGGCATTTGAAGAGAGTCTTATCAGATTCTGCGGTATTCGCGTAGCGGCGTCTGGAACACCTTGTGGCA
>JBAMMJ010000102.1:5896-6373 GCA_039793825.1 Verrucomicrobiota bacterium
TTGTGGCAGGTTTAATTTAACGCCGCCATAGACAATATCATTTGTTTTTCCATTCGTCCATCCTATGGCATCATAAACAAACGTATCTTTTTCTAAGTCCTCAAGAATTCCATCGTTGTTGTCGTCAAGGTCGCGTCCTTTCGCGGGCGGGTTTGTTGTTGAAAGCAACATAAAACTTGCCGCGCCGTTTAATAGTTGCCCGCCCTGATTGCTAAAATCCGGCACGTAATAAACAGAAGTCTCCGGCGATGGCTGATAGTTGGAATTTGAAGCGCATAAAAACAATAAACCGTTGTTTCCTATAGTTTTTCCGCTCAAATCGTAGATAAAGTCAACCTTACCGGGATTTTTATCTCCGTTTCCGTCAATCACAAGAAAATAGACATTTGTAAGAAGCGCTCCGGGAGGTCCAATAATTTCAACAAATTCATACGGCGAATCCTCTCCTGGGGGATTTACCTTGATTTCATTTAGTAA
>JBAMMJ010000102.1:6383-7731 GCA_039793825.1 Verrucomicrobiota bacterium
AAAATAAAATCGTTGTCCGTGATGTTGGCTATAACATCCGGAATTATTGTTTCAGCAGGATAGTTCTGGTTGTCGTAGGTTTGTGTAATTTTATGGGTTATAACTGAATTATGAACTGCAGTTTCAACAATATTGTCGTTGACAGCCTTGACGGTTATGATTGCCGAATTTGTGTTGGAAAAGGTGACTGAACTGCTATTGTTGAATGTAACTCCGCCATCGGCGCTGACCAATGTTTGCCCATCTGTTGTTATTCGGATTGTAACAAATCCTGACGGTTGTGTATTCAACCTTATAGAATAATCAAATGTTCCGCCATTTTCTGAAATTACAGGATTAGATGGTTGATTTATTATTACACCCGGTATGAGAAAAGCGTCAAAATTTGGCGAGCCAATATGGTTAAGCGGCGCCATCGCATAGCCGCTCGGCAATGTTGAGCCCGGCGGACCAAGAATCCATATAGGCGCAGCCCCGCCGAGATTGTCGCTTACCACCCAATCGTTTTCGGAATAATTTGTAGTATTACCGAGCCTGCCAATATAAGATGGGACAAAATTTAATTCCAATACACGCCCCAGCCTTGCAGTGGCGTCGGGATTAGCCCGAAAATTTATCATTCCGTATGAAATGTCGCCTGCGCCGGAAGAATCAAGTATCCCGATTGAATCAAGCACTATCCAATTCGTGAAAATATCAGGATCGGGCAAACCATCATTGTTCGCGTCAATATCCATCCCAATTGATGGTTTAGACGTTGCATTTATCAACATAAATGTAACCGAAGGGTTCTCAATCTCTGTTTGTCCGCCTTCGCCTTGATGTTTAATGCTGCTGGTTGAGCCGCTCCCCCATCCCGGACCGCTTCCGGTGTTTATAAGCACTGTTGTGCCAGCCGCAATACTGTTTATGTACGGCGAACCTTTTTGCAATAACACAAGAAAACCATTCCCCCCGATACGCACATTGGAAAGGTCAAATATATTTTGAATAACCCCGGGATTCCCGTTGGCGTCCCCTTCAATTCCGAGAAAATAAGTCCCTTCAGGCAATATATAATTTGGCGTTCCCCTTAATTCTAAATATTCATTAGGTGTGTCGGTGCCAGGCGGATTAAATAGAACTTCATTTATATATACAGCGGAGTATGCAACAATATTTAAAAAAGGTATAATGATTGCGCCTTCTAAAAATCCCTTGAATAATCGTTTTTGACGCAACACGCTCATAAGAAATTCATCATTCACCACTCAAATTTCGCTTAATCTGAAGATTTTGTCTAATAGAAAAGAGGCTAATTTGACGGTTTGCTTTGAGAATTTCTGGCTTGAATAATTTACCATATCTA
>JBAMMJ010000103.1:0-7649 GCA_039793825.1 Verrucomicrobiota bacterium
TCAAGAATTTCAAGTGTTTTTTCTGCTATTTTCTCTGCTGTCGCATTGTTTTGAATCAATTCTGGAAAAATAACCTCGTTTGCAATCAGATTTGGCATTGCAAGGAACTTAACCTTTATGAGTTGTTTGCCTAAAAAATAGGTCAGGGGCGATGTTTTATAGATTGCGACGGTTGGTAATTTAAAATAGGCGCATTCAAGCGTAACCGTCCCGGTGGAGGCGATTGCCGCATCGGAGTTTAACAACGCGGTTTTCAGGTCGCCAATTGTGATAACCAGCCCATCAAGACTGCCAACAAAATTCATCGCATAATTTTTCAATTCGTCGTCAGAAAGAGCCATCATAAATTGCGCATCAGGAATCTTTGCCCTAACCCGATTTGCTGCGTCAATCATAACCGGTAGATGTCGTTTTAATTCGGCAAAACGGCTTCCGGGCAAAAGCAAAATACGTTTCCTGTCATCGGCTTTCTTTTTATTTATGTCGGATTTTGGATACCTATCCACGATAGGATGTCCGACAAATTCAATGCGTATCCCTGGAGCGTTTTTTTCATACCAATCTTTTTCAAATGGGAATATTGAGAGAAGAAGGTCGAAATATTTTTCAAGTTTTTTAGCGCGCCACGGCCGCGAAGCCCAGACCTGCGGGGAGACATATTGAACTATTTTTGGAGACCATCTAAAAAATTCTCTTTTGTGCCGATTTATCTCTTTTTTTAATGCCTCTGCAAATCTTATATTAAATCCAGAAAAGTCCACACATACTACAAGGTCCGGAAGCTCGCAAAAAGCCAATTCTATTAGCCTGTCAAAAATGTTTTTATAAAATTTATAGTTTTTTAATGCGTCTACCGGTCCGATTGCGGAATGTTTTACTAAATTGAAATTTACATCAACGCCGGCGGATTTCATTTTTTCTCCCCCGGCTCCGAAGAATTTGGGCTCTAATGTGGTAAAAAGTGGTTGTGGGAACGGCGAGTCGGAATAGGTGTTATAAATTTTCTGGATAATCTGCTTTTTCAACTCAGGGGCAAGCTCGGCGGCGAGGGTGTCGCCACTCGTCTCTCCGGCAATAAACATTACCTTGATTCGTTTCATTCTATTCCCCGATGTTTATGAATTTTATCCCGTTTTATTTACTCTAATCTATAAACAAACTCTGTTTATTTTGCAAAATTTAACTGGTATAAAAATAAGAGAAAAAGTGATATAATTGAAATTTGGTAAATATTACTATTAATGCCCGAAAAAGATAACACCAATTACGATGCGAGGCGGGTTTCCTTTGAAACCACGCATTGGAGCGTCATTATTGCCGCAGGGAATACTCAAAATCCGCTCGCTCAGGAAGCGCTTGCAAGACTTTGCAAAACCTATTGGTATCCTGTTTACGCCTATGTCCGCAGATGCGGTTATAGTCCCCACGACGCTCAGGATTTAACACAAGAATTTTTTGCAAAACTTTTAAAAAGCCATTATTTCGCCATCGCCGACCGCAAAAAAGGTAAGTTTCGTTCTTTTCTGATATCTTCGTTGAAACATTTTCTTTCGCACGAGTGGGACAAGGCAAAGGCTCAAAAACGCGGCGGTGCCGCAACCATCATTAGTATAGATGAGGAAGAAGGCGAAAACCGTTATAAATTAGAACCACCGGACAATGTGACTGCGGATATCTTATACGACCGTCGCTGGGCGCTGACTTTATTAGAACAGGTCTTATTAAGACTCAAAAAAGAATACGAGGACTCCGGCAAGGGCGAGTTGTTCAAAGAAATTGAACCGGCTTTAACAGGCTCCGAAAAATTGCAACAATATAGCGTAATCGGCAAAAAGCTCGGTATGACCGAAGGGGCAGTCAAAGTCGCGGTGCACCGCTTGCGTCAGAGATACGGCGAATTGTTGCGCGAGGAGATAGCCAATACGGTTTCAAGCCCTGAGGAGGTGGAAGAGGAATTACGAAACCTATTTGAAGCGTTGAAAGCAACTTAATCTTCCACTTTTTGCAAAAATACACACTTTATACTCTACTGATAGATTGAATTATCAACTCTATTTAACAGGCACCCATCCTTTGCCGGGGATAAATTCCCTGCTACCCGAAGAGGTCTTGCAGCCGGTAAAAAACAGCATACTCAATGCAATCAACACAGCGATAATATAAATTAACCTTTTCATACTTTTAATCTAAATGAAGTTGTAATTTAGGCAAGTATGTAGCAAATTATAAATAACAGTGGTAATAATAAAGGTGTAAGGATATGGCTGGCGGATTTAAATCTTTAAAAGGTAAACTATTGCTTGATGGGGGGATGTTATACGGGTCTTACTTTCATAGAACGGTGGTGCTGATTTGCCATCACGACGCGGAAGGCGCGTTTGGGCTTGTATTGAATCGGGTCGCCAGCGCAAAGGTCGGCGATGTCATCGTGGCTAAAATGTCCGATTCCATAAAAGATTTGCCTATTTTCATAGGCGGTCCTGTTCAGCCGGCGGCTTTAAGCTATCTTCATTACGACGAATTTTTGCCAGACGCAAATGTTATGCCCAATCTCAATCTCGGGCACTCGCTTGACGATTTAATTGAAATCGGAGAGTCGCTAAAAGCCACCGCCAAATTGAGAGTGTTCGCAGGCTATGCCGGCTGGAGTCCGGGACAACTTGACGATGAGATGCGGCGCAAAGCGTGGATTACGCATCCGGCATCGCTTGACTTAATTTTTACTCCGGAACCAGAAAATTTGTGGCGTAAGATTATGTTAAACAAAGGTTGGAAATATAAGCTCATCGCGGATTCTCCAGAAGACCTTTCGTGGAATTAATTTTATATGAAACTGAACCGTCGCACATTTTTAGCAACAACCGCTTTCGGCGTTTTTTTTGTTAAATCCGCAAAAAATATTTTTGCCGCTCCCTCTGACGACGAAACCCTTTCAAAGATAGATGAATTCAGACCATCAAAAAAGCAGAGGCTCCAGCGAGAATTAATCCGCCGTATCGGTTCAACCCATGTTGCCGGCAAATATCACCTTACAAACAAACCTTTTCTGATTGAAGGTGCGGAAAAACTCCTTTCTTTGGGAACAAAACTTGGCAAATTCTGGCTAATCCCGCGAACCACAAAAAGCGATTATTCGTTCAACAGCAGCTGGGGAGACTATAAGAACCTGACCGACCTTGTAGCCTCTCCCTATTATACAGAATTGCTTCAGATGCCGTTTGAAACATTGATTTTTGAGGCGCACTCGCCACTTGAAGAAAATTGGCGAAAACCAAACCTCGCCGATGAATTCTATAAATCAGTGTCGCGCGAATTCTATAATCTTACTGAATATTTATATAAGAAGTGCAGAAATAAAGAAATGGTCATAATCCTTCAGCACTGGGAAGGGGATTGGATGCTGCGCGGTAGGGGCGGTGAGATGTGGAAAGAAGTCCCGTCGGATTGGCAACAATTATGCAAACGAATGCAACGTTGGCTTGCGGCTCGCCAGGAAGGCGTAACCGCCGCGAGAAATGAATTTGGAAAAGGGGCAAAATGCGTTGTCGCTCACGCCACTGAAGTCAATCGCGTTGTTGATGTTTGGAAAAATATCCCAACCGTCACACGCGATGTGTTGCCTTACATTGAAGTTGACCTTGTCTCATACAGCGCCTACGACGGAATGAAAGACCCGCTCACTATGTGGAAATGTATTCAGGAAATAAAAAACCACGCAAAGACAGGCTCATTGTTCGGAAAAGGCGCGGTCTATATCGGAGAAATCGGAATACCTGAAAATGATCAGCCTAAAAATATAAAAGAACGTTGGGATTCGTTTATGGGCGTGTTCCTCGCCGCAGAAATGAGATATATCGTTCAATGGGAAGTATATTGCAACGAAATAAAACCCTCTCAGGAAAAAATAACTATCCCGATAAAAAACCCAGAACAAATGCGCGGCTTCTGGCTGGTAAAACCGGATGGCTCGCTATCTGAAACAGGTCAATATTTTTCGCAATTGTGGAAAAAATCTACAGCATAGAACTCTAACAATTGCCTGACGTTAAACTTGCGACCCTGTTTTATTTAAACGTCGCCTTCATCAATTTAAGAATTTCGTCTCTTTTTGGCGCAGAAAGTTGGGCTCCAATTTTAGTTACCGATAGAGCGGCGGCTGCGTTTGCGAATCTAATCGCTTCAATAATTGGTTTTCCCTCGGCTACAGCCACGGCGAGCGCTCCGTTAAACACATCGCCAGCAGCTGTTGTGTCAACCGCTTTTACTCGGGGCGGAGCAATAAACATAGAGTTTTTGCCGTCATAGAAAAACGCCCCTTTCTCACCAAGGGTGATTATGACTGTTTGGACACCTTTCTGGCGCAAGACCTGAGCCGCCTCGCAAACACTTTTATCATCAACTATTTTTATACCCGTCAAAATTTTAGCTTCGGTTTCATTAGGCGTTATAATTGATAGTTTGCTAAACAATTCTTTTGGTAGTGGTCTGGCTGGCGCGGGATTGAGGATTATTTTAACATTGTAATATGAAGCCAGGTTTATGGATTCTATCGCCGTTTCAATTGGAATTTCAAGTTGAACCAGCAAAACCTGTGAAGATTTGATAACGTTTTTTGCCTTTTTTACATCGGCGTTTGTCAAACGCCCGTTTGCCCCCGGCGCCACCGAAATTGCGTTTTGCCCCTGGTCATCAACCATAATCAAAGCCACCCCCGACGGAGCCGATTTATCTACGTAAATAAAATCTGTTTTTATTTTTTCCCTCTTGAATCCGGCAAGAGCCTGTTTTCCAAAATGGTCGTTGCCGATCTTTGCTATGAACCAGACCTCTCCTCCGCAGCGCGCTGCCGCGACAGCCTGGTTTGCCCCCTTGCCGCCGGCGGCAGTTATTAGATCACCTCCGATCACAGTTTCACCCGGTCCTGGCAACGCAGGCGACTTTACCACCAGATCGGTGTTTGAACTTCCAACAACAACAATTCTGGGTTTCATTTTTGATTT
Source organism: Verrucomicrobiota bacterium (assembly GCA_039793825.1). Taxonomy (GTDB): domain Bacteria; phylum Verrucomicrobiota; class Verrucomicrobiia; order Limisphaerales; family JAKPVM01; genus JAKPVM01. Next base: position 5,001 of record JBAMMJ010000103.1, read on the forward strand.
ACTTTAATTCTTATCCGATAATAATCCACGATAACAGCCGTGATTATCACCGCCCCTGTAATTAGCCGCTTGATTTCATCGCGCAATCCGAGCGCCGCAAGCCCCGAATTCAACACCGCAATTATAAGAACACCGAGAAAGGTGCTTATCACAGAACCGCGTCCGCCCATCAAACTTGTGCCGCCTATAACGGCAGCCGCAATAGCCTGAAGTTCAAACCCTATTCCGGCATTCGGATTTGCCGAGTTAAATCTTGATGTATCAATTATCGCAGCAAGCGAAACCAAAAATCCGCTCAGCATAAACACCGCCAGTTTAATCGGTTTTGGATTAATCCCGCTTAACCTCACCGCCTCTTCGTTTGTTCCGATTGCAATTATATATCTGCCAAAAACAGTTTTTGACAGAACAAATTGAGATAAACCCACTATCGCCAGCGCAACAATAAATGGAACAGAAAGCCCAAACACCGATGTGCCAGCAACAAAGTCAAGTTTATCCCCAAGATATTGAGTCTGAGAGCCGGTCAACGCGTGAGCGCCGCCACGCGCCATCTCAAGCATTCCGAGCGTTACTATAAACGAAGGCAACCGCCATTTAAGCGAAACAATGCCGTTAAGAAAACCGCATAATAAGCCTGCAACAATCGCAAGACAAATCGCCACAAACGGTGGTAGTTTAAAATTTACAAGCCCAACCCCAAGCACTGCGCCGCAAAATCCAAGCACCGACCCAACAGAAAGATCAATCTCTGCTATTATCAAAATATAGGTAATCCCTGTTGCGATTAGCACAGCCGATGGTATCTGATTGGCTATGGTCAGAAAAGTTGTCTCGCTAAAAAAATAGCGGGTTAAAAAACTAAAAACAACGATCAACACGATTAATGCAACAATTAAACCAAGATAATCAATCGCAACTTTTCTAAAATTAATTTTCATTTTTAATTCGCAGGTTTTGACTCTTTTAAATAACCGCTCACTGCCGCTGCCATTATCCTGTCTTGCGTCCACTCGCCCCTTTTAAAAGTTGCAGCAAGCTTTCCTGATGACATCACCGCTATTCTATCGCACACGGTAAACAATTCTTTCAAATCCGATGAAACAAAAATCACCCCTTTTCCCTGTTCAGCCAGTTCGGATACGAGTTTGTAAATTTCAAATTTTGCACCAACATCAATTCCGCGCGTCGGTTCATCCATTATCAAAATATCGCAATTTTTAAGCAACCACCTCGCAAGTAACACCTTTTGTTGGTTTCCGCCACTCAATTCACGAACGGTTTGTTCAATTGAATTAGATTTTATTGACAACGTCCGACGCCATTGTTCTGCAATATGGACTTCTTCCCTCTGTCTGATCAGCCCCCGAATTATGCAAAACATTTTAAGATTGGTAATGGTTATGTTTATCTTCAACGATAAGGGCAGGAAAAGCCCTTGCTCTTTGCGGTTTTCGGGCAGCATTGCAATGCCGTGTTCAACTGCGTCTTTGGGAGAATTTATAGCAACGGGTTTATCAGAGCCGCGCAGAAAAATATTGCCCGATTCGCGACGGTCTGCCCCGAAGATTGCCCTCATTAATTCAGTCCTTCCCGAGCCCATAAGCCCCGCAAAACCGAGCACCTCTCCTTCTTTTAATTCAAAAGAGACCTCTTTAACGCCGGTCCTTGTCGTTATCCCCTCAACCCGCATTAAGATTTTTTGAGAAACAGTTTGCTTTTTGTGAGGCAAATCTTCTAACTCACGACCAACCATCAGTCTTATAATTTCGTTAATAGTATAATCCCCGGCGCGCTTTGTTGACACAAGTCTACCATCGCGCAGGACAGTTATCGTGTCGCTTATCTTCATCACCTCTTCAAGCCTGTGCGACACATAGATGATTGCAGTGCCGGCGGATTTGAGTTTCTCCACCTGTTTAAATAAAGTTTCAGACTCCGACTCCGTGAGCGAAGCCGTCGGTTCGTCAAGAATTAACAGAGTGCAATTTTTAGAGAGACCAGCCGCAATCTCCACAAGTTGTTGCTGCGCTATTGACAGATTTGATACCGGGGTGTCCGGCGCAATGTTATCAAGACCAACTTGATTCAACAGTTTTACTGAATTCTCATAAAGAAGTTTCTGATCTATTACACCGAATCGGTTCGGCAGGTCTGTAAAAAATATATTTTCAGCCACAGTCAACGTCGGTATAACGTTAAGTTCCTGCATCACCATTCTCACACCATTGCGTTCGGCATCACGTTTGTTCAATGGCTGATACAAAAGGTTGTTAAGAAACATCCTACCCGAATCGGGTTTGACAACTCCTGCGATAATCCGGCAAAGCGTGCTTTTTCCCGCGCCGTTTTCGCCAACGACCGCATGAACTTCAGCCTTCCTGATTTCCAATGAAACATCGCAAACCGCAGGTGCGGCATAACTTTTATGAATATTTTCTATTTTTAACAGAACGTTATCTCCGGTCATTTGTCTATTTTTTGCCTGCGAGGGTTTCCGCGGTGATTAAATCAACAGGGGTTTCAAAATCAAGAGGCGTGATTTTATCCCTGATAATCTGCAAAGCGTATTCAATTCCATAAACAGCAAGCCTATCAGCGTGTTGGTCAGCGGTGGCAATTATTTTTCCCTCTTTTAACAACTGCTGA
>JBAMMJ010000104.1:0-2059 GCA_039793825.1 Verrucomicrobiota bacterium
CAGAACTATGGCATTTTGCGCATACGTTTTCAGCTATTTCTTTTGAGGTTGCGTTCTTTAATTTTGTTATTCTATGTTCATAGTGGCAGTCTATACAGGTTGCAGCCTCGCGATGTCCCTCTGCTGCGCTTTTGCCGTGCACGCTTATTTTAACGTCTTTCTGAGCTTCAGGATGACATTCGCCGCAGAGACCTGATAAGTTAGAAAAATAAAGCGGCGACTTTGGATTTGTCGGTGGAAGTATGTTATGAGTTCCGTGACAATCTTTACAATCTGGCGCTCCTTCTTCTCCTTTTTCCTTTACTATATTATGGATGCTGCCTTTGTATGATTCATAATGTTCAGGATGACACTTTCCACACGTGACTGGTTTTGCTGGAATTTCGTCATCAGGATGTTTTTTAGTAATATCAGAATGGCAACTATAACAACTGTTAGTTTTGTGAATGCTTGATTTTATGATTGATTCGTCAACATAAAGCGAGATAACTCTGCCGTCCTTGTTGGTCTTATTCAAAGTCTTATCAGAGTGACACTCAAGACAATCTTCATTCTTGATAATGTCGGCGCTATGGGCTTGAAACAAAATCCCCAACAATAAAATAGCGCTTAACGTCCCCTTCATTTTAATCCTCATAAATATTAGTATATATTATTCTACTTTAGAGTAACAATAAAATAATTTTATAATCTTTAAAAGAATTTTATCAACTAATAATTTTTAAAAAGTTATTGTTATGGAAAAATTCAGTTTTTAATGCATATTTAATCATTATGCGGATATTGTTTTTTACAATTCTAACAACGTTTTTGACTCTATATAGTCAGGTATCTCACGGTTCGGAATCAGCTGCCAATTTATTGCTCAACCTCAATTCAGTCAGAAAAGGGGAGGAGATTTTAGCCGGTATACACATCAAACTCTCTCAGGGATGGCATCTTTACTGGATAAATCCCGGCGAATCTGGCGCACCGCCTAAAATTAACTGGGCATTGCCAGATGGATTTAAAGCAGGCGAACCGATTTTTCAAATACCAACTAAACACACACTCGGCGGCGTTACCTCGTATGTGATAGAAAATGAAACTGTGTTGATTGTTCCTATTAAAACTGCACCGAATTTAAAAGATGGCGAATACATTTTAAATGCCGATGTAGAATGGCTTGAATGTAAGGAGTTGTGCAGACCGGCAAAAGCTAAAATACAAAATAAAATAATTGTTGGAAACCAAAATGTTTCTTCTTCGGATTCCTCGCTAATATCAGAATGGCTTAAAAAAACGCCCTATTTAAATAACTACAATAATATTATATCAAGTGCGTTCGGGACCTGGAAAAAAGTTGAGTCAGGTAGTAATAAATATGGCTTTACGTTAGAGGTTAATTCTACATATCCTATCGCGGATTTTTTCCCATATCCAAGCGAGCAAATTGACTTTGAGATACCCACGATAGTTGAAAAAAGTGGAGAAAACAGATACATAATAAAGAAGGATGCGATTCTGACAGGTAAAACTCTGCCATCTCAAATTGGCGGTGTATTGACTTTTTCTATTAAAACTGCTGATGGGCGCGAAGGGGTAGAGGTTAAGAACATACAGGTTTCTGAAATTAACTCCGGTCAAACGGGCACATCTTCACAAATGCTCTCAGGTTCGCTTACATTTTTGACTGCATTATATCTTGCCTTTTTAGGCGGCATAATCCTCAATTTTATGCCCTGTGTCTTGCCGGTAATTTCTCTGAAAATACTGAGTATTATAAACCAATCAACGGAAAGCCCGGGTAAAATCAGGTTAATGGGATTTGTTTTTACTGCCGGAGTGGTGGTTTCGCTATTGATTATGGCGCTGATTGTCGTTTTGGTGCAGCAAGCCGGCAAACTTGCAGGATGGGGGATGCAATTTCAAAGTCCAGTTTTTGTAGTTCTGGCAACAATTCTTGTTACAGTAATTGGGTTAAACTTATTCGGAATTTACGAGATATCCTTCGGCAGTAGCGCTCTGGACAAAGCAGCCGGGCTTGCGTCAAAACAGGGTTTGGCTGGAAGTTTCTTTC
>JBAMMJ010000104.1:2069-5191 GCA_039793825.1 Verrucomicrobiota bacterium
AGTGATCCTTGCTACTCCCTGCACTGCGCCGTTTTTAGGGGCGGCGCTTGGTTACGCATTTACGCAACCGGCTGCTAAAACTTTTGCTACCTTTTTTTCAATAGCAATCGGGCTTTCCCTGCCTTATCTGATTATATCATTGATTCCCTCGGCATCAAAAATATTCCCACGTCCCGGAGAATGGATGGAGAAATTTAAGATAATTATGGGCTTCCCGATGTTAGCAACCGCTATGTGGCTATTATCGGTGGCATTTTCGCATTATGGGAACAAGGCAGGTTGGATAGGGATTTATTTAGTGATGATAAGTCTTGCATTGTGGCTGTTTGGAGAATTTAAACAACGTAAAGGAAAAATTTTTTCCGGGGTGATCATTCCTGTTATATTAATAGCGTCTGGCTATCTCTACATTCTTGAGCACGAGATTGACTGGCGTCATTCTGTAAAAACAGGGATGGAAACAGTTTATCCATCAAAATATGGAATTAATTGGATGAAATGGAGTCCCGAAGCGGTTGAACAGGCGCGAAAGGAGGGTAAAGTTGTTTTGGTGGATTTTACCGCAGAATGGTGTCTGACCTGCAAAGCAAATATGAAGACCAGTCTTGACACGCAGATAGTCAGCGAAAAATTGAAACAGCTCGGCGCATTGGCGTTCATTGCCGATTATACTTTGGGCGATGAACGAATTGCTGCGGAATTACGGAAATACAATCGCGCCGGGGTTCCGCTTGTGCTCGTTTTTCCGAAAGATACTCAAGCTGAACCGATTATCTTACCCGAGGTTTTAACTCCGGGAATTGTTATTGAAGCCCTTAAAAAGGCAGCACAGTAATAGAATTATAACAAAACTGGCGTCTTTTTAATAGACGCCAGTTATTTCTGGGTTTATTTGCAATACTGCAACTAACTATTTTATTACTCTGCTGATTGATATTTAATTTTGTTTACAATGATTTTGTTGTGGCAAGAGCCCTCATATATTGAGCTCGCTCAAAGGCGCTTGGATCGGGACAACTTTTTTGACTCATACTCCCTTTCATCTGCGAAACAGATTCATATTCGTGCTCTTCCATCCATTGAATCATTTCTTTTTCAATGACGCTAATCTGTTCAATACCGTGTCTCATAAGAACCGAGCAGAGCATAGTTACGTCCGCGCCAGCCATAATCATCTTTATTACGTCTGTTGCCCGATGAATTCCACTTGTGGCGGCGAGACTGGCATTTATACGTCCGTAAAGAATGGCGATCCATCGCAGAGGCAATCTCATTGCCATTGGCGTACTGAGCAATATGTTCGGAACAACCTCCAGTTGTTCAAGATCAATATCTGGTTGGTAAAACCTATTGAACAACACGAGTCCGTTGGCGCCGGCATCGACCAACCTTTTCGCCATATTAGCCATATTGCTGAAGAACGGGCTCAACTTTACAGCCACAGGAATGTTAACCACCGATTTAACCGATTTAAGGATTTCAATGTAATTATTTTCAATCTCCGCCCCCGGCAGATTCATATCTGTAGGAATATAATAAATATTCAGCTCAATAGCATCTGCGCCGGCTTCTTCCATTTTCCGTGCGTAATCAGTCCAACCGCCAACTGTGGAGCCGTTAAGACTTGCGATAATAGGTATTTTTACCGCCTTTTTTGCGGCAGTAATATGTCTGAGATATACTTCAGGACCAATGAGCAAATCCTGAGGCTCAGGGAAATAGGAAAGGGCTTCAGGATAACTCTCTGTGCCGTGGGTTAAATGGTGGTGCAATTCAAAGGCTTCAAGCCGCAGTTGTTCTTCAAAGAGCGAATGAAGCACAACAGCGCCAGCCCCGGCATCTTCCATTTTTTTCAGGTTATCAATATTATCTCCCAATGGAGAAGCGGAAACAACCAGTGGTGAGCGTAGGTTCATTCCAAGATATGTTGTTGTAATATCCATAATTAATCTCCTTTTTTAATTGGTTATTGCTTCTGTTCAGCCATCGCTTTTGCAGAGGTTTCGGAGGCAGCAGACGATGGTTTAAATTCTCGCTGCGCGAGATACTGATATAAACGATAGCGCGCTTCTACATCCTGCTGCGCGAGCTGGAACAATCTTTTTGCCTCCTCAGGTTTTGATTTAGTGAGCATCTTGAATCGGATTTCCGACATTAAATATTCTTCAACTTTAATCTTTGGCGGAGGCGAATCCAGTTGCAATGGGTTCTCACCCCTTTCTGCGCGGCGTGGATCATATCTATAAAGCAACCATTGTCCTGAATCAACCGCCAGTTTTTGCTGTCTGGCGCCCATGCCGCGATCAAGGTCAATTCCGTGCGCAATACAATGCGAGTAAGCAATTATTAAAGAAACTCCCGGATATGATTCGGCTTCAAGGAACGCGCGCAATGTGTGCTCGTCTTTAGCGCCCATCGCCACGCTTGCAACATAAACTGTTTCATAACTCATTGCCATCAAACCAAGGTCCTTCTTTGCCATTGGTTTGCCGCCTGCTGCAAAGCGAGTGATTGCGCCACGCGGAGTGGCTTTTGACATCTGACCGCCAGTGTTTGAATAAACTTCAGTGTCCAAAACTAACAGGTTAACATCTCGTCCGCTCGCAAGAACATGGTCTAAACCGCCGTAACCGATGTCGTATGCCCAACCATCGCCGCCTATCATCCAGACACTTCGTCTTATTAAATTATCCGCAATCGCAACGAGCATCTTTGCTTCTGGCAGTTGAGAACCGGCGAGCTTTTGCTTTAGCGCACTCACCCGCTGGCGCTGTTCGTAAATTCCAGCCTCGTCTCGTTGGTCGGCGTTAATTATTGCGCTGACAAGGTCGTCGCCAAGAATATGAGCAAGCTTCTTGCAAAGTTGAATTGCAAAGTCACGTTGTTTGTCAATTGATATCCTGAAGCCCAGTCCGAATTCGGCGCAATCTTCAAACAAAGAGTTGTTCCAGGTTGGTCCCCTGCCCTCTTTGTTTACACACCAGGGCGTTGTCGGCAAATTGCCACCATAAATTGATGAACAACCGGTCGCGTTTGCCGCTACCACTCTGTCGCCAAATAATTGAGATAACAATTTCAAATATGGAGTTTCACCGCAACCTGCGCAAGCGCCAGAGAATTCA
>JBAMMJ010000104.1:5201-7562 GCA_039793825.1 Verrucomicrobiota bacterium
ACGGGGTCATTATCTGCTGATGACGCAATTGTGTGATTTTAAGTTTTCTTCTGTCGTAATCCGGCAAATTGAGGAAAAATTTCCAATTTTCGCGTTCCTGGAATCGGAGCGGTGCCTGTGGATGCATATTAATAGCCTTCAATTTTGCCTCGGTTTTGTTTCTTGCCGGGCATACTTCCACACACAACACGCATCCGGTGCAATCTTCTGGAGCGACTTGCAGTGTGAACTTTAACCCTTTAAATTCAGGGGCGCGGGCATCCGTTGACTTAAAGGTTGGTGGAGCGCCTTCAAGATATTTCGGCTCATAAACCTTCATTCTAATGGCTGCATGCGGACATATAACAACGCATTTTCCGCATTGGATACAGGTTTTTTCGTCCCATACGGGAATTTCAAGCGCGATATTTCGTTTTTCGTATCTTGCGGTGCCCGTTGGAAATGTTCCATCTGGTGAAAATGCGCTGACCGGCAATTCATCGCCCCGATTGCCGTATATAACACCGAGCGTATTGCGAATATCTTCTGGCGCGTCGTCAGAGAACGGTGGCGGCATTTCAATATTGCTTGTTATTTTATCTGGCACTTTAACCTCAAAGAGATTTGCCAGTGTTTGATCAACCGCAGCAATATTTTTTTGTACAATTTCCTCACCTTTTCTTCCGTATGTTTTCTTTATGCTCTTCTTTATCTCTTCAATTGCCTTTTCTCTTGGCAGCACGCCAGCCAATGCGAAAAAGCAGGTCTGCATAATCGTGTTTATGCGTCCTCCCATTCCCGTTTTGCGGGCAACAGAGACTGCGTCTATGACGTAAAATTTAGCCTTTTTATCAATGAGCGATTGTTGAACAGGACGAGGCAATTTATTCCAAATCTCATCCTTGCTATACAATGTATTTAAGAGAAATACACCGCCAGGGACAAGACTCTTGAGCATATCATATCGCTCAAGGAAGACAGGCTGATGGCAGGCGACAAAATTTGCTTTTGAAATCAAGTAAGTTGACCGAATAGGTCTTGGTCCGAACCTCAGATGAGAAATTGTTACCGCTCCTGCTTTCTTTGAATCGTAAACAAAATAGCCCTGCGCATACAGATCGGTATTTTCACCGATGATTTTGATTGAGTTTTTGTTTGCGCCGACTGTTCCGTCAGAGCCAAGTCCATAAAATATTGCCCGAACAACATCATCAGCCTCTGTAGAAAATTCAGGATCGTATTCAAGGCTTGTATTTGTAACATCATCCGTGATCCCAACTGTGAAATGATTTTTCGGATTTTCGGACTTTAGATTATCCAGAACCGCTTTAACCATTGCCGGCGTAAATTCCTTTGATGAAAGTCCGTAGCGTCCACAAACAACTTTTGGCATTGATTTCAAATTGCCCCAACCATTTGCAAGACCTTCAGTAAGCGCGGCAACGACGTCAAGATAAAGTGGTTCGCCAGCGCTACCGGGTTCCTTTGTTCTATCAAGCACCGCTATACTTTTTATGGTTGCCGGTAATGCCTCGCAGAACCGCTTGACATCAAATGGCCGGTACAATCTGACCTTCAACACACCAACCTTTTCTCCGCGAGCGGTGAGATACTCAACTGTTTCGTGCGCAGTTTCGCAACCGGACCCCATCAAAATCACAATTCTTTCTGCATCAGGAGCCCCAACATATTGGAACAATTTATATTGTCTCCCTGTTATTGAGGCAAATTTATCCATCACCTTTTGTGTGATATCAGGGCATTTTAGATAGAATGGATTGCAACGTTCGCGAGCCTGGAAAAACACATCTGGATTTTGAGCGGTTCCACGCAACACCGGACGCTCTGGATTCATAGCCCGCATTCTGTGGGCAATCACAAGGTCCTCATCAATCATCTGCCTCATTACATCTTCGGTCACCATTTCAATCTTTGAAACCTCATGAGAGGTGCGGAATCCGTCAAAGAAATGCAAAAATGGAACTCGTGATTCAAGCGTTGATGCTTGCGCTATTAGCGCAAAGTCCATTGCTTCCTGCACCGATGCAGAGCTCAAAAGCGCAAAACCAGTCGCGCGGGCTGCCATTACGTCGCTATGATCGCCAAAAATAGACAGGGCGTGCGTAGCCACAGTTCTGGCTGAAATATGAAATACAGTGGGCGTTAGCTCACCGGCGATCTTATACATATTAGGAATCTTTAGCAAAAGTCCTTGAGAGGCAGTAAATGTGCAGGTTAAAGCGCCGGTTTGTAGCGCGCCGTGAACAGCGCCAGCTGCGCCGGCTTCGCTTTGCATTTCTACTACCTGTGGGACTATTCCCCATAGATTCGTAATGCCTTCCGAAGCCCATTCATCGCACCATTCGCCCATATTTGAGGAGG
>JBAMMJ010000105.1:0-7523 GCA_039793825.1 Verrucomicrobiota bacterium
GCCAGCCCAAAAAAAAGCGCAGATGCCGCAAGCCCAATGTATAATATTAATTTAACTATCGGACGCATTTTTAAAAACGTCTGGATATATTAAAGCAACTTTCACGCCGAGTGTAAATAATTGAGAAAAAATTTGGGTTGCAAAACATTAATTTGAGGTATAAATGCAGAATTGGCTGACGAGTGTAAAAGTAATAAAAAATGGTAGTCGCGGGATATAAAAGGTAACTATAACGTTATAGTTTTTAAAGTTTTCCCAGGATTCGTTATTTTCCATATAAAATGCCGATAATACTTGCGCTCAGGTAGGTTGCCAGGACGCCGCCGATCATTGCCCGAATACCAAGTCTTGCGAGGTCTTTTCGTCGTTCCGGGACTATTGAGCCGATGCCACCGATCTGGATAGCGATGCTTGTAAAGTTGGCGAATCCGCAGATGGCGTAAGTTGCTATTGTAAAGCTGCGTGGTTCAATGAGGTCTTTGAGTTTTACGAGTGATAGGTAGCCAATGAACTCATTCAGGACGATTCTTTCGCCGAGCACGCTGCCGACAGCCAATGCGTCTTTGAATGGGACGCCGAGGATAATGGCAAAAGGTGCGTTTAGCCAGGCAAACAGGGTTTGCAATGGGGTTGAGGTATGGATACCGAACGGTGATAAGATGCTTTCCAGGAGAAAATTTGCGAGATTGATTGTGGCGACGAACGCAATAAGCATAGCGATTACATTAATTGAAAGGGTCATTCCTTCCGAGGCGCCGCGGCAGAGCGCGTCAAGTCCATTTGAGGTCTGGCGTTCAACGAATGCTGGCATACCGGCGGCAGTCTGGCTTTGTTCGGTTTCTGGTAATAGGATTTTTGAAATAAGTAGGGCAGCCGGTGCATTCATTACCGAGGCTGTGAGGAGGTCGCCGGCGGGTATTCCGAACGAGACATAGGCGGCGAGGACGCCGCCGGCGATTGTTGCCATTCCCCCGACCATCATACAGAGCAGTTCGCTTCGGGTCATACCGGATATATAAGGCTTGATTAACAACGGCGCCTCTGTTTGTCCCATAAATATATTTGCTGCCGCCGAGAGGGTTTCGCTTCCGCTTGTGCGCATCGCTTTGCGCATAACCCATGCCATAGCGCGCACAACCCGTTGTAAAATTCCGTAGTGATAGAAAAGTGAGGACAAAGAGGCGACAATTATAATAGTGCCGGTGACGGTTATAGCGAAGATTAGACCGTTTTTTTCGCCGAAGACGTTGGACATTGCCCTGGTATCCGCGAGTGAACCGAACACAAATTTGCAGCCTTCGTTTGCAAAACCGATCAGGCGGTTTACCAGGTCGCCGGCGAGCTGGAAAAGCATTTGACCTAACAGAGTTTTGTGGATGAACAGGGCAAATGCGATTTGAAGTGCCAGACCCCAGACGATGATTCTAATCTTGACCTGTTTTCTGTTGGTAGAGAGAGTCCATGCGATTAACAGGATTAAAATCATTCCGCAAAAACTGATAAATCTTTCTAACATAAATTATACATAGTTATTATTGTTGAAACGGCTGCTGGCAACTTAAAATTTTAAAAGTCGTCCTGGTATGGACAATGGGAGGGGTTATTATTCAGGGCGCGCCTCGTCATCTACTTTTGCTTCGCCTTCAATTATATCGGCTGCGATATTAAAATCCATTTGAGGACCGGTCACTTTAACGGCGCCGACCCGGTTGTTGTCTCTATAAATCCAGAGGCGTTGACCTATTGCGGGCATTTTGCCGATAGGAAAGTTCAGGATTACGAAGCCGGCTTTTTCGTTCACGCTTTTTACTCTGCCTGAAAGCACGCTCTGGAGCGGTTGTTGGGCTTGAGGGGCGCGGGCTTTTTCGGTTGAAACGGTTCTGGCAGGTGTTGCTCCGTATTCATAAGCGACGCTTTTTTTGCCAAACAATTTTCCTTTGCAACCGCAAAAGATGGAAATTGAAACAATGCAAATTATTATAGCTGCAAATCTCATAGTTTAAATAATGGATTTTATATTAAAAGAGTCAATACTGCGTTATAGGTTAAGGCGTCTGGAAATCAACAGGAGCGCTGATTATGGTGGTTGCAGGTTTATGTCAGACGCCGATGATATTGCGTATCTGGTTTAGAGAACTGAACTGCTCGGGGAGGGTGAATTTTTTGGTTTGCGGAAGGTTCTGGCATTCGCTTGAGGGGGAGTATATTGGTGGTTTTTTATAATGAGGGCTTCATAAATTCCGCTAACCAGCGTCGCATTCGTTCGCGGTTTTCGGCGTCGTAATACTCCACTGGATTAAAGTCGTCGGTCAGGATACGTCCGTGGGCGGGGTTTGCCTCTACTATGGTATTAAGCGCCAATTCTACGGTAAACTGGACTGCTGGATGGACATTGGAGAAATCGGGTTTATTGATAAATTCCATAGGTTCTCTATTGGATGCGGCAAAAAAGATGTTTCCTGTATGGGCTGTATGGATTTTGACGGAGCGGAAGACGGTTTTTAGTGTTTTCTGGAGGGAAGCGGTGAAGAAGTCTCTTCCCGGTTCAAGGTCGCCGAATGAATTGATGATAAGGACGCCGTCGGGTTTTAGCAGGTTGCGCATTGATTCAAAGGCTTCTTTGGTCATCAGGTGGGAGGGGGATGAATCGCCTAAAAAGGCGTCAAGGATTATTGCATCGTAACGTTTACCACATTGATTCAAAAAGTATCTGCCGTCGCCGATATGGATATTGAGCAGATGCGGTTTCAGGTCAAAATGTTTTTCGGCTATTGCAATGACAGCCGGGTTAATTTCTACGACGTCTACGCGTGCCTGTTCTTTTGCAAATTCCATTGGAACAATTCCGACTCCGAGTCCGATGCAGAGGACATCGTTGATGTTTTCTTTGTAGGATTTAGCTAGCAGGTGCAACATATAGGTGAACAGGGCAAGACTTTGTTTTTTTGAGGGGTCGTAGATATTTTGAGTGAGGAAATCGTTTAGATAGTAGCGTCTGAATTGGTTGGTGGATTGCAAGACTTGCATCAAGCCAAAATTGGAATTACGTTGTTCAAGAACTTCCATTCCTGCATATTCAAGGTTGGCTTCGGCGTGGATTCCTGAATATCCGATAATCAGACCGCCGATGATTGAGGTTGCGACGCCGGCGAGTGTTCCTTTTTTTCGCCAGTGGAATTTAAAAAAGTAGATGGTTGTAAGCAGCATTAAGCAGATTGCGGTAATAACCATCGTAACGGAATTTGGCAGGTGAGGGATCAAAATGTATCCTATTAAAAGCGTTCCGGCGACGCTGCCAAGCGTGCTAACCGCCGAAAGCCTTCCCACCTGGCAACCGACAACCTGAATTGACGAGGTGAGCAATTTTACAATAAACGGCGCAACCGTAGCCAGAAGCATTAATGGTATAAAGAATAAGAAGAGCGACGCCATAAGCGAGCCTGCGGCGAGTTTGAATTTTAGGCATTGGTAGGAGATTGGTCTGCACAACGGGACTGTGAGACATAGATAGATTGCGGCAAATAGAATGAATAGATAAAGGAGGGAGGGGTTGGGTTTGCGGTCTGCAATTTTTCCGCCCAGATAATAGCCTGCGGCAAGAGAGACAAGAGTTACTCCGATCTGGGCTGTCCAGACGAAATGCGATGTGCCAAAGAATGGTGCAAGCATTTTTGCTCCCAGAATTTCAACAATCAATATCGCCGCACCGCAGACCGCTGCGGTTAGATAAAGAAAGGTTTTGAGCCTGTTTGAATGGCTTCCTCTTACTTCGGATACCGTTTGCGATTTACTGGTTTGCACGCGTTATTTTTAAACCAGGATTTTTAAATGGGCAAGGATCATTAAATTGATTTTGTGTGGGGCGAGGGTTTATAGCGACAGTGGCGGAACTGTTGGAGGGAGCGATTTTATGATTGTGGCGCGCCTTTGATGCCCGCTGTTCGCGCAAAACTTATTGAGTCGTGGATGCGGCGGTCATCGGTTCTTATGCGCGCAGCTAATGTTTTTCCAATGTAAAATAAAAATGGCGCGCCGAGTTCGGGAAGGTCATTGATAAGTTTTTCAAAGGCTGCTGCGCCAAGTTTTAATAATTTGCTGTTCTGGTTTGCAACAACATCCGCCGAGCGCGGTCCTTTGTCAAATAGAGATATTTCACCGAAAAACTCCCCGGTTTGTAAAATGGCAAGGATAGTCTCTTTGCCGCCGACCATCAGGCGCACGCGCAGTTCGCCTTCAAGGATAAAATACATTGAATCGCCGGATTCTCCCTGTTTTACCACGGTTTTAAACTGCGGGATTTCCACAAGCTCAAGGTAGTTTAGAAATTTTGCCAGCTGGTCATCGGTAAAATCTGCAAACACTCTAATCCTTCGCAGTGCCTGCGGTTTTATTGAAATGGACGCAGTTTTTGAGATGTTATTTGGCTGGATTGAAGGATCGGTTGTTGAATCTTTGAAGAGGATTTTGAGTTCGGGAATTTTATTTGCCATTTCCCAGCGCGATTGGTGCTCAATGAAGACCCACGTGTTTGCAGTAACACGCTCTTCTTTTATCCACTCAATCAGCGTCGGCAATTCTACAGGTCCGTAAACATAATTATCGGCTCCCCAGATTCTATACCCTGCCTGGTTTTGCGTTTCTTCCATAGATATGAAGTTATTATATGATTTTATTTGAGTAAAAACAAGTTTACTTTGAGAGTTGACTAATTTAGTTCTGATCATCGGCGAGGCGGTAAGATTTTAATGAATTACGATTGTAAAAGAGAATTTGGATGCGCGAGGGTTTCTGGTGTGCGGCTGTAGATAAAGCCGCGAAAAGGGCGGCGATGCCGTGTCTAAATAGTTTTTATTTGACGGGTTAATTACGCGCAGTGGCAAATCCTGTTTGTATTATGGGTTATTGTTATTATCCTGTTTTAAAAAGACGATAAAATTATGGGGTTTGATGTGTATGGTGAGAGTTTCGCCGCGACGTCTTATTTCCGTTGGGTTTTGTTCAAATGCCTTGATTGTGATTCCTTCTTTGAGTCTGAGGCTATATTGTTCTATTTCGCCAAGGTAGATAACCTGGTCAATTACGGTTTTTAGGGAATTGAAGTCTGCGGTTTTGATTTCCACGCTTTCTGGTCTGAATCCGAGCCAGACAGGTTTTCCTGATTCAATATTTGTGTTTGCAAGGAAGACGCCGAATTCGGTTTCTATCAGGGCTCCGTCGGTGGTTTTGTCTACGACTTTGCCTGAGAGCCAGTTTGTTTCGCCGATGAAATCCGCGACGAACTTATTTGCCGGAGAGCGGTATAATGTTCGTGGGTCGCCGATCTGTTCAACCCTGCCATTGCGCAGCAGGGCTATTCTATCAGCCATAGAAAGGGCTTCTTTCTGGTCGTGGGTGACATAGATTGTGGTGATTTTTGTTTGCTCGTGGATTCTGCGGATTTCGGTTCGCATCTCAAGTCGCAGTTTGGCATCAAGGTTTGATAGTGGTTCGTCCAGCAAGAGAACGTCCGGTTGTATAACAAGGGCGCGTGCGAGCGCTACCCGTTGTTGTTGTCCGCCGGAGAGTTGATTGGGGGTGCGGTCGGCGTATTTTTCCATCTGCACAATTTCCAATACCTCCCGAACGCGTTTTTTTATTGTGTTTTTATCCAGCCCCCGAACTTCAAGACCGTAGGCAACGTTTTCTTCTATGGTCAGATGTGGCCAGAGGGCATAGTTCTGGAAGACCATACCGGTATTTCGTTTATGTGGCGGCACATCATTCATAAGACGGTTTCCGAAATAGACATTGCCAGTGTCGGGTTTGTAAAATCCTGCGATTGTTCTTAACAATGTGGTTTTGCCGCAACCGGATGGTCCGAGCAGAAAGAATAGTTCCCTGTGATTGATTGTTAGATTGATATTATAAAGGGCAAGCGCTTTGCCAAAGTGTTTTGATAGATTTTCAATTATGACTTCCATTTTGATAAATTAAATTTGTTTGAGTCGTTGTTTTAGAGGTTTCGGTTGATGTTGCGGTAAACATTTTTTTGGGAACAGAAGAGTCTTTTGCGAGGAAACGGTATTTTTGTTGAGCCCAGACCTGCCATTCTATCAGGGTTTTGTTTCTGAAAGCCGGGTTTTTCCACTCTTTTGCGGCTAACTGTAGAGCCTGTTGTTCGGTTAGCGGAACCGAGCCGAGTATTTTTATTTCTTCCTGGCTACATCCTCTTTTTATCACCATTTTCCAGGCTTCTTTAAGTTCTGTGTGGGTGTCCACGACCAGTGCGCCGAGCATAGCAGCCATTATATCGCGGCGGTTTCGGGCGAGTCGGTTGTCGTACTGGAAATTGATTTTTAAATCAAATGGGGAAAACGGAATATTACTGGCTTCTTTATATTTTGCGTAGAGTTCCGGGATTATCGGCATCCGTTCAATGGAAAATTGTTTTGGACCTTCGGGGTGGCCTTTGGGGAGGAACCACAATTTCTGGCCATCTTCGGAGAGGACAAAATTTAAAAATCTGCGGGCGGTTTGAAGATTTGGGGCGCCTTTTAATATTGCGATTCCATCCGGATTAATTGCTGTAAAATCTTCAGGCAACGCGAGCGTCATATTTTCCTTGCCAGCTACGGCGATCTGAGTGAATCCGTAAAAGTCTATGGCAAATGCGTAGACTGTTTCGCCGAGTGTGACATCTTTTGCGGTTGTTGAGGAGATTCGGTCAAATTTGCGCGTATTGCCGCCGATCATAGTGATAATCTGCCAGCCACGTTCCCAGCCGTATGCCTGCAAGATTGCTTCAAACATTGAATTCATTGTTCCGCTGTTGCGCGGGTCGCCGGCGCCAACCAGTCCGAATAATTCCGGTCTGGCAAGGTCTTCCCATCTGCGGGCAAAGGGCAAATTGCGTATACGTTGAACAAGGGTATTTTGCAGGATACCAAAGCTTGAGAGGGCGGCTCCGAACCAGTAGTGGTTTGGGTCGTAGATTTCAATTCCGGAGACTGATTGTGGGATTTTTTGAATTATTTCCTCCGGCAGGTCGTGACGTTCAAGCAACTTTTTATCCGCAAGGAATAAAAACGGCTCAAGTCCGCCGCCGAAGAAAACGTCAATTCCGATGCCGTTGGTTTTTTTTGAGAACTCAGAGTCAACGAACTTCAGGGCATCTGTGGTGCCGCCGACATCACGCCATTCCACCTCTGCCGGGACGCCAAAATGCCTGTTGTGCCACTCCCTGAAGGCTCTTTTGAACTCAATCCTTATTAACTCATTATGCGGACTGATAACGATTACCCTTGCGGGGTCATCAGCCCGCAAGGAGATCAAATAAAAAAACAAAAATAGAGAAAAACTCTTTTTATAAAAACTCACGAAGAAAAAATTAACCTGTAAAAAGATTAAGTTCAATAACGATGTTTTGTGCTGTTGCGTGAGTGAACGGAATATGGGATCGGTGATGAAGGTTTTTTGGTAAGACGGCGCTTTTTGGAGTGCTGTGGTAAGGCTACGAAGTAGCCGCACCACTTTGGAGTGCGGTG
>JBAMMJ010000106.1:0-7463 GCA_039793825.1 Verrucomicrobiota bacterium
AACTTTGGAGTGCGGCGGCTACGACGCCGCTTTTTTATACAAGATGAAACGAAACCTTTTAATCCTATTTGAATAAGTTTTTTCAATTATGATAGATATAAGCCTAAACATTATTTGATTAATTTTTTTATTGAATTTTGTCAACCATTAGATAAAATTCATTTGAATGAGTAAATTAATTAAAAATAAAACCCATCATCCTAAGGACGCATTTATGAAAACAAAATCGTTTCTGCGTATCGCATTCGGACTCGGGCTTGCTATCGGACTTAACTTCTGTATCCAGTCTTACGGGCAGGTAATACAAAATCCGAGTTTTGAACTTGATAATTTCACTGTTTTTCCCGGTTATATCAGCGGAAATGGACCGATAACAGGATGGACGGGAACGCCTGCTGATCGTGTTGGGATTAATCCGAGCGGCGGCACGCCGTTTGCGGACAACGGCGCAATTCCAGATGGAACAAAAGTTGCTTTCATTCAAAGTTTCACCGGTGGCTCGTCATCTTTGAGCACAATAATCACCGGACTTACTGCTGCTCAGAAATACACGGTGAATTTCAGATTCAATGCGCGCGCCAGCGGCAGCACAACCAATCCTGTTTTGAAGATTTACATAGATAATCAATTGATAACAGGTCTCAGCACGGTTAATGTGGGAGGCTCAAATCCATATCGTTATGGCGCCTTTGATTTTACCGCAAACGCCGAGACTGCCGAGTTAAAGCTTGTTAACGATTTCAATGGAGACACAACCATTCTTGTGGATAATTTTACCATCAATCCGTCAACGAATGGCTGGTCGTTTGCGCCCTGGAACGATGACGCCACGAGCGGTGTTGACCCGTTAAAGAATTATACCCACGCATATAATTTTGGCGGCAATTCGGCTCCGGACGTTACAATCAATGGTATTACATTTAAAGGGATTGTGGGTGGAACGCCGACCGTTCCGAACAAGTTCCGGGCAGGCAATCTTGGAAACGCTTTTGCTAGCGATGACGTCAACAACATAACTGGAAATAGCGCCACTTTAAGCAAAAGATTTGTTTATGGTGGTATTCCCGGAATATTCACAATCGCCGGGCTCGTTCCGGGTATGGAGTATGTGGCAACGTTTTATCTTGTGGCGTGGGAAGATGGTTTTCGCGCGCAAACATTTTCTTACGGGAATGACAGAATGACGATAAATCAGGACCAGTATGGAAATAACAACGGTATTCGGGTTATGTATCGCTACATTGCACCTGCCTCTGGGGCAATTCAACTGGTTCAGACTCCAACCCTTCCCGGCAATACAATGCACCTTGCAGGGTTTGCGAATTATGAAGTCAATTCTCCTGCGATGCCTGTAATTGGCATTCAACCGCAAAGTCAGGTTGTAACCCCGCAATCTACGGTTTCGTTCAGAATCACGGCAGGTGGGGCGCAGCCGCTCAGTTTTCAGTGGTATAAAGGTGAATTGCCGCTTGCTAATGAAACCAATATGACGCTGGTTGTAAGCAGTATTACTGAAAATGATCTCGGTCCGTATTATGTGGTGGTGACAAACCCGAATGGTTCAGTTACCAGTTCAGTCGCAACTCTTACAATTGGCACGATTCCAAATCCGAGTTTTGAGGCGAACTTATTTGACAATTGGCCCGGTTATGTTAGCGCGAATCAGCCAATTAGCGGCTGGTTTGCAAGCGACGCGGTGCGCGTCGGGATAAATCCGCAGACAGATGGCCAGTCCCCATTTGCAAATAATGGCGCAATACCTGATGGCAGACAGGTTGCGTTCATTCAGTCGGCTTCGGGGGCTCCAAAGAGTATGTGGACGTATGTTACAGGGTTAACACCGGGTCAAAATTATTTTCTCAACTTTTATGTTAACGCCCGTGATTATAACAACACCAAACCAACTTTGCGCGTTGGAATTGATAATCAGTTGATTGGCAGTGTTTCAGTGATGCCGGTGGGTGCAACAAATTCTTATCGGCTGGTTGCGCTTCCGTTTACGCCGCAAAATTCAACTGTTGTCCTATCGTTCACAAATGATTTCAATGGCGACAGCGCTATATTGCTTGACCAAATCTCAATAACGCAGCGGACAAGCAAGTGGTCTTATTCTATATGGACTAACGACATAAGTTCTGGAGTTGACCCGACACGCGGCGCGAGCCACGCAGTCAATTTAGGCGGTGCCGGTTATGCGGTGGACGCCATTGTTAACGGCATCCGATTTCAGGGAGTCGCTGGAGTTAATCCCTGGAACAATTCGTTTTATATGACAAACCTGACCGGGGCTTTCGGTCTGGATGCAAACAACGTGGTCAACGCCGGCGGCGGAAGCGCGTTATTGGCTCAAAGCTTTATATATTATTCAGGGACAATCGCGCCAAATCTGGCTCAAACATTGTTCTTAACGAATCTTATTCCCGGTGTGGAGTATGAGTTGAGTATTTATGGGGTAGGCTTTGATGCGACAGATGCCCGGAGCGCCACGTTTGTTGTTGGAAACGATATGATGACCATTAATGAAGATGCCTTTGGCAACGATAACGGCATCAGAATTTCTTACCGTTATGTTGCCGACGAAACAGGTTCAATTAAAGTCCAATACATTCCAGTAAATCGCAATAACTCTTTCCATACCTACGCTTTTATAAATCAAGAAGTTAGTTCCACAAATCCGCCGAGTTTTTATCGTCAACCTGTTGGAAAGACCGTGTCTGGCGGTTCAACAGTGGTGCTTGACGCATTGGTTGGCGGCCAGACGCCTCTTTCATATCAATGGCAGAAAGACGGCGCTGATATACCTGGCGCGACAAATTTAGTGCTAACGCTATCAAATGTGGATGGCAGCCACACTGGTGAATATAGGTTGATTGTGTCAAATCCGCTTGGCGTAGCCACAAGCGCGGTCGCGGTAGTTGAAGTTGGTTTAACGCTTGCAAATCCGAGTTTTGAAACCGATAACTTCACAAACTTCCCTGGATACATAAGCGGCAACTTCCCGATAACGGGCTGGAGCGCTTCTATCCCGACAGGTATGGGAATCAATCCTGCAAATGGCAGTCCATTTGCAAACACAGGGGTAATTCCTGACGGCACAAAGGTGGCGTTTATTCAAGCCAATGGCGGTGTGTTAAGCCAAACCGTCTCAGGGATGCAGATCGGTAAAACCTATTATGTTAAGTTTTACGAAAACGCGCGCGCCGGATATCCCGCGCCGAATCTTGAAGTTAGACTTGGCGGACAGACCATCGTCCCATCGCATACGGTTAATTCTGGAGAATATGTAATGGTAACCAGCCGTCCGTTCCTTGCCGAATCGGATTCAGCCAATCTTGAATTTATAAAACAACCCGGTCCGTTAGGCGGCGATTCTACAGTGCTTTTAGACGGGGTGGCTGTTCTTGAATTACCGCCCACGCCACCCAAATTCATTACGCAACCGACGGGAGATTTTGTAAAGCAGGGTTCAACAGTTGTTTTGAGCGCGATTGTTCAGGGGACTATGCCGATTAGTTATCAATGGCGCTTCAATGGGAACGATATTACCGGCTCGCAGACTGAAACCCTGACATTATCCAACATTACCACTGACCAGTCCGGGGCATACGAACTGATTGCATCCAATCAATACGGCACTTCCACAAGCAAAGTTGCCGTGGTAATGGTTGGATATGGTTTCACCGAGTTATTTAACACCGGTGTTGACAACTCCGGGGCGCTTGTCGCAGGCGGAACAGTTGATTTACATTACCGGCTCTTATCAACTCCTGATCCACAGAACCCCGGTCCGGCAGCCTATGTTTTATATGATGGCTGGCCTGTGACCAATGGCGTTTATATGCTCAACGGTCCTAACTCAAAATGGATTTCGTCAAAACTAATTAATCCGGTTTTAAAAGATGGTAGTCCAGGCGGCGCATATATTTACCGAACCACATTTATTCTGGATACAACAGACCCAAACACCGCTGTTCTGAGCGGCAAAGCGGCAGTGGATAATAATATTGTTGATATTCTGATAAATGGCGTTTCAACAGGGATAACAAATATTACAGGGTTTGGTCAATTTATGTCGTTCAAGATTACCAATGGATTTGTGTCGGGGTTAAACACACTGGATTTTGTCGTAACCAATATCGTTACTACTGGCTATAATCCTGAAGCTCTGCGGGTGGAACTTGATGGCGTTGCATTGCCACTGCAACAGACACCGCCACAGGTAAAAGTGGAACCCTCTGGCATACTGGCTTATGAAAGACAGGATGTGACATTGAGCGTTGTTGCAGTTGGCAGCGCGCCGTTGAATTATCAATGGTATTACGAAGGTTTTGTCCTCGGCGGCCAGACTAACAGGCAACTGGCATTGAGTAATGTGTCTATTGATCAAGCTGGCAATTATTATGTAGTTGTGTCAAATCCTTATGGAACGGTGACAAGCGCGGTTGCAACATTGACGGTAATTGGACCGCCGACGATTGAAGTTGACCCGGTTGATGTATCCATCACGCGCGGCCAAACGGCAACATTTGAAGTTGTCGCATCCAGTCAGGCGCCGATGACATACCAGTGGTACTGGGATGATTACAATGTTATTAGACCTATTGAAGGGGCGACCAATTCAACCCTTGTAATCCCGAATGCTTCACCTACCAATAACGGCGACTACTTTGTGGTTGTGTCAAATCCAGCCGGGAGCGTTACAAGTATGGTTGCCGTATTGTATGTTGTGAATACGCCGCCAGTTGCCTCGCCGTATGGCACAATAATCTTAAAAGATACACAGGCTGTGATTCCAGTTGTGAACTTGCTCGCTGCGGCATCGGATGCCGACGGAGATATTTTGACGCTTGCTGGACTTCAGTCCCAGACGGCAAACGGCGGCACTGTTGAGGTGGTTGGCGAAAACATCGTTTACACTCCGCCACAAAACTTTGTTGGCGAAGACACATTCACCTATACGGTATCGGATGGAATTGACGTTGCAACTTCGGATGTGGTGATTCTGGTGTCTCAAACGGCTCCGCCTGCTTTCAACTCACTCTCAATCGCAAAGATTCAGGGTGGATTTAAGCTGCAATTCCTCGGAGTCTCCGGGAAGACCTACATCATTCAAAGGGCTGCCAAGATAATTGGTCCGTGGGAGACTTTGAGCAGTAAGGTTGCTCCTCCTTATGGATTAATTGATGTAACCGATACAAACCCGTTAACAAACCAGGCATTTTACAGAGCCGTGCTTCAGGAATAGTATAATTAAAAGTGCGGTTTGTTGTGGTGACAGATAATTAAGTGGCTCTACGGCGGTTGTCTTTGAAATGCAACCGCCGTCTATTTTTTATATGAAGTTAAATAAAATGAAAAGGTTCAGAGGGCTTTTGCCTTTGTCTATTTTGCTTATAACATCCGCTGCGGCAAAGGCTGATAGCGTGGTTATGTTTAATGAAATAATGTACCACCCAGCCACAAACGAATCTGAGCTTGAATGGATAGAGCTTTATAACCAGCTTGCGGTAGATGTTGATATTTCCAGTTGGGTCATAACAAATGGTATTGGTTACAAATTTCCCGAAGGAACGATAATACCCGGCGGCGGTTATATTGTTGTGGCAAAATCGCCGACAACAATAATGAATTTAGCCGGATTAACGAATGTTTACGGTCCATTTTCGGGACGGCTTGATAATAATGGCGAGACGTTGGAGCTCCGCAATAACAATAATCGCTTGATGGATGTCGTTAAATATGGGGTTGAAGGCGATTGGCCTGTTGCGCCTGATGGCTGTGGACCTTCGCTTGCAAAGCGGAGACCGGATTCCGCAAGCGACGATCCGCAGAGTTGGACTGCAAGCGAACAGGTTGGCGGAACACCGGGAAAACCAAATTTCCCTGAACGAATTATCACTACTGGCACAACAAATATAATAAAGATTGATTCAATGTGGACGTTTACATCGGGGAACCTGGATAACAACTGGAAATTCTTGAATTATGACGATTCCACGTGGCAGAGCGGCGGAGGGTTGTTTTCAAGAAATTGCAGTCCGCCAGGAGAATCGGCGGCGATATCAACATTATTCAATACGGGGCTTGATACTAACGGGGCGGCGTTGATTCCCGGCTCTGCTGATGGCAACTATTTTATTACCGCTTCCGCATATAGCACTCCACCGCCACCGCAAATTCCGGCAACAGTTGTGGCAAACCATCCAAACTGGATTCCCAATGACGCAGCATCGTTGTGGATAGGTCCGATAGCACAAGGAACGGTGAGTGTGCCTGTCGGCTCTTATAATTATAAAACATACTTCAATTTAAGCGGCTATGACTATACACAGGCAAAGGTAACTTTTCAGGTCGCGGTGGATAATGATTTAACAAACGTTGCCCTGAACGGCAATTTGCTCGGATTCTCATACAGCGGGTTTACCGCATACAGCCAGCAGTTTACAATTACAAATGGATTTCTACCCGAGACAAATACGCTTGAATTTTTTACCTACAATTCAGGGTCATCCCCATCCCCTGCAGGATTGAGGGTGAAAATCAGCGGTAATGCTGTTAAAAGCCTGCCAGTAAATACAACACTCTCTTCAAGCGAGGTTCATTATTTTAGAAATCTCTTTGTTTTTAAAGATGAGCCGTCAAATAGCCGCCTGAGTATGCGGCTTGTTGTTGACGATGGCGCGGTGGTTTATTTGAACGGGAACGAAATCAAGCGAATTAATATGCCAGCAGGAACAATCACTCCATCCACATACGCCGTCACAAATGTTATTAACCCAACCTTTACCGGATGGTTTGATATTGATGGCTCGGCATTAATTAAAGGGACAAATATTCTGGCGGTTGAAGTTCATCAAGCCTCTGACGGCACCAACGACCTGCTCTTCGGTATTGAGGCAAATATTGTTACAACAAATTATCCGCCTGAACCGCCGCCATCAATTGCGTTTAACGAGATATCATCGGTTACTAACGGACAATTTGAGATTGAATTAATAAATTATGGGGATAAACCGCTGAACATTGAAAACTTTGTCCTGGCGCGGTTCGGAACTTATTATAAGGAATATTTAATTCCTTCTGCAATTTTGCAGCCGGGCGAAATCATTTCATTCAATAAATTGAATATTGGATTCGGAGCGGACCCGGGGGATAAAGTTGTTCTATATGTTCCGGAAAAGAAAGGGGTCATTGACGCTATTGTTGCAAAGAGTTATCCAGGGGCGCGATTTCCCGACGGCATCGGGCGCTGGTTAAAACCTGCTGAATTGACCCCCGGATTCAGCAATAAATTCGTTTTTAACAATGATATTGTAATCAATGAAATTATGTATCATCCCCCAGACCTACCCGCGCAGCCGGCGCTTTATTTCACGAATAAATTGGTATCAATGACAAATTACTGGAAGTATTATCAACTGGGCGATCTACCTGACGCAAACTGGTATGCGCCTGACTACGAC
>JBAMMJ010000107.1:0-7424 GCA_039793825.1 Verrucomicrobiota bacterium
CCCAATTCTGATTGAACCGCCCGAGCGCGCTGTTTGGCCTTTGCCGCCGCGGCCGGAGGTTTTGCCGTGGCCGCTGGACTCGCCGCATCCGAGTCTTTTTTTCGGGTGTCTTGCGCCGGGTCTATTTGTCAATGTATGAAGTCTCATAATAACGATCTATGTTAAAATTAATTGCTATTGTTGTTGAGGCGCGGATTCACCATTTTGTTGCGGTTGTTCAGCCGCAACTGATTCTGGTTTTCGGAGTTCTTTGCCGCGTGCCTCGTAAATATCTTCGCGCAGGCGAAGTTTTTTCAAAGCCTCAAGGGTTGCTTTTGTCAAATTCACCGGGTTGTTTGAACCAAGGGATTTGCTCAAAATATCTTTAATACCCGCCAGTTCCAGGACTGCTCTTGGGGTCTTGCCGGCGATTACGCCCGTGCCGAGCGAAGCCGGTTTTAATAAGACCTCGGCTCCGTCGTAGCGTGAATAGACCTCGTGGGGAATCGTGCCGCCGTTGAGGGCAATCCGTATCATACTGCGTCGGGCGAGTTCGCCGCCTTTTCTGATGGCGTCCGAAACCTCACCAGCCTTTCCAAAGCCGATGCCGACCCTGCCGTTTTTGTCGCCTACTACAACAAGCGCGCTGAAATGGAAGCGTCTGCCGCCCTTGACGACTTTTGCTGTGCGGTTGATGAACACGACTTTTTCGGTCAATTCATCCGCCGCCTTGCTTTCAAGTGCTATGGATTCGGCTGATTCATCCATTCCCTTCGTGCGACGCGATCTTCCGCTTCTTATGCGTTCCTCTGAATCTAAGTTTTTAGGTTCTGCCACGTTTCAATCTCCTGTTGTTAAAAGTTTAAACCTGCCTGCCGAGCTGCGTCGGCAAGCGCCTTGACAGTGCCGTGGTACTTTTTGCCACCACGGTCAAAAACCACTTTGGTGATGCCGGCTTTTAGGGCGATTTCGGCGGCGCGTTTACCGATGATAGCCGCGCCGGCGACGTTTGCTTTAATCTTTCCGCGTTCGGGTAAATCTTTATCCCGCGTGGAAGCCGAAGCCAGTGTTACGCCCCGCTCGTCGTCAATAAATTGCACGTAGATGTGCTTGTTGGTAAAGCACACGCTCATACGCGGACGTTCCTGCGTCCCGCGCACTTTTTTCCGCACCCTGTAATGTCTCAGGGTTGCCCGTCTGATTTTTTCTTCAACTCTCATTTTTAGTCTTGCTGTTTTCTAAGCAGCAACCTTTCAAAATTAAAATGTTACTTTTAAATTATTGCACGGTCTTGCCTTCCTTACGAATGATATGTTCGCCAACGTAGCGAATTCCTTTGCCTTTGTAAGGTTCGGGCGGATAAAACGCCCGAATATCGGCTGCAACCTGTCCAACAAGGTGTTTATCAGGTCCTTCAACCGTGATCTTGGTATTTTCCTCAACTGTGATTTTAATCTGAGGGGGTATTTTATAATCAATTGGATGAGAATAGCCAAGCGTTAAATTTAATACATTTCCCTGAACCGCCGCTTTGAAGCCGACGCCCTGGATTTCAAGTTTCTTTACAAATCCTTCGGTAACGCCTTTAACAAGGTTGTTAACGATCGCCCGGCTCATACCGTGTAGCGCTTTTGATCTGGCGTCGTCGCTGCGGCGTTTGATGTTTATGACGCCGTTTGCAAGTTCTGCAGAAATTGACTCTGG
Source organism: Verrucomicrobiota bacterium (assembly GCA_039793825.1). GTDB lineage: Bacteria > Verrucomicrobiota > Verrucomicrobiia > Limisphaerales > JAKPVM01 > JAKPVM01. The sequence continues at coordinate 1,684 of JBAMMJ010000107.1, forward strand.
CAATTCAAAGTCAAGTTTGCCTTTTGGTCCTTCAACGTGGATTTTTCTGCCCTGTATCTGCACTCTGGCAGCCGGCGGAACCACAATAGGTTGTTTACCAATTCGTGACATAACAGTAATTATCCGTTCTTTTTTACCAGATTTGGCAGAGTAATTCTCCGCCAATATTTTTTTTGCGCGCTTCAACGTTGGTCATAATGCCTTGCGATGTTGTTAATATCGCAATCCCGAGACCGCTTCGCACGCGCGGAATTTCGTCTACAGACATATAAATTCGTTTTCCGGGCTTGCTGACCCGTTTCAATCCTTCAATTACCGGTTTTTTGCCCTGGTATTTTAGTTTAATGGTTAAGGTTTTTACCTTATCGCCTTGAACAGAGTAATCGGTGATATAGCCTTCGTTTTTCAAGATTCGGGCGATATTTTCTTTTAGTTTAGAATGCTGGACCTGCACCTCCGGGAGCAGCGCTCGGGAGGCGTTGCGAATCCTTGTCAGCATATCTGAGATTGGGTCTGTCATAACTCTTGTATTGTTAAATTGTTACCAGCTAGCCTTTACGACGCCAGGTATTTGACCGGACAATGCAAGTTCGCGAAATGTAAGGCGCGAGACTTTGAATTTTCTCAAATAGGAGTGCCTCCTGCCGCTGATAGAGCAGCGGTTGACAAGTCTTACCGGGCTGGCGTCCCGCGGCAATTTTGCAAGCGCCGCGTAATCGCCTTTTGCTTTCAATTCGGCTCTTAAAGCTGCGTATTTTTTGACTGTTTCAGCCTTTCTTTTATTTCTTTCTATCCACGATTTTTTTGCCATAGTCAGTTAATGATTGGTTATAAATGTTTGGTTATTTTTCTGCAATTGGAAAACCGAGAAATTTGAGCAGGTCTTTTGCCTCTTCATCAGTTTTTGCGGTTGTAACGATTGTTATATCCATACCTTGAGGGCGTTTGATTTTATCAAGTTCAATCTCTGGAAAGATTGTTTGTTCTGAGATGCCGAAGGAGTAGTTGCCTTTGCCGTCAAATGAACGGGGGCTGAGCCCGCGGAAGTCGCGAATTCTCGGGAGCGCGGCTGCGACGAGCCTGTCAAAGAATTCATACATAACCTCGCGCCGCAAGGTGACGTGGCAACCGATTGGCTGTCCTTTTCGCAGTTTGAAGTTGGAGACGCTTTTGCGCGATTTGTCAATGACAGGTTTTCGTCCTGTGATAAGCGCCAGGTCTTTTGCGGCGTCGTCAACAGCGGTTTTTTCAAGCGACGCGCTCACGCCCATATGGATAACAATCTTTTCAAGGCGCGGCACCTGATAGATATTTTTGTATTTCCACTTTTCCATCAGAGCCGGTCGCACTTCCTTCTCGTATTTTTCCTGTAATCTCGGTTTCATTTGCCAGTATTGTGTAAGTGTAAATTATTTAAAAAATCCAGATTTAAATCTTTTTAACGCGGTTATTTGGCTGTTTGTGTTGTTTGTTGAGCCGTTGCGCGTTTTGCTCTGCGGGCGTCATATTCTTCCGCGAGCATAACATTGGAGATATGGATTGTTCCTTCGCGCTCAATAATGGCGCCCTGCGGATGAAGCTGGCTTTTGCGCATATGTTTTTTAATCATCTTAACGCCTTCCACCAGGACGCGTTGTTTTTTTGGCAACACTTCAATGACTTTGCCGCGTTTGCCTTTTTCGGTGCCGGCAATTACTACGACGACATCGCCTTTTTTGATATGGCATTTTTGCATAATTAGACCACCTCCGGGGCAAGGGAGATAATTTTCATAAATTTAAGGTCGCGCAACTCGCGGGCAACCGGACCGAAGATGCGGTTGCCTTTTGGGTTGCGTTCTTTATCAATGATAACGACTGCGTTTGAATCAAATCTAAGGCAGGAACCATCGTTGCGGCGGATGGTGTTTCTGGTTCTAACGACAACCGCGTCTACAACATCGCCTTTTTTAACCATACCGTCTGGCACGGCTTCTTTGATATGAACCTTAATGATATCGCCAACTCGGGCATACCTCTGGTTTCGTCCCAAAACGCCAATCATCGCGGCGCGTTTAGCGCCCGTATTGTCGGCAACATCAAGAATTGATCTAACCTGCAGCATACTTACTCCATCGGTTTAATTGGTGTTATTCTTTTTCAGCGACGGCGCGGTCGGCGCGTTCAATAATTTCAACAAGACGCCATCGTTTTAGCTTGGATAGCGGACGGGTTTCCTCAATCCGCACAAGGTCGCCAACCTTCGCCTCTTCTTTTTCGTCGTGAACGTAAAACTTTTTATACTTGGAAATCACTTTTTTAAACTTTGGGTGTTGCATCCGCCGATGCACTTCAACGACGATTGTCTTTTGCATCTTGTCGGACACAACTATCCCGATTCGTTCTTTTCTGATTCCTTTTGAAATTGTTGTGTTTGATTCTGGCATATTTAAAAATGTATTTTAGGTTTAAGCTTTTGTTTCAACCTGTTGTTTTTGCTGTTGTTTTTTCAACTGTGTAATTCTGGTTTGAATTCGCGCTATATCTTTCCGCAGCAGACGGATGCGGTGCGGTTTTTCCAGCTGGCTGCTTGCTTTCTGCAACTGCAGATTAAACAATTCCTGGCGCAGGTCGCGTTCTTTTGCGAGCAGTTCTGTCAAAGTCAGTTCCATTAATTCCTTCATCTTCATAGGCTTGGGCGTAAATCAAAATTTTATCAATTATTGTTGATGTCTTGTAATAAAGCGCGTTTTAATTGGCAGTTTTGTGGCTGCGAGCCGCAATGCTTCTCGGGCAAGAGACGCTGGCACGCCGTCAATTTCAAACAACACATTAGCCGGTCGGACGACTGCGACCCAGGACTCAACCGGTCCTTTGCCTTTGCCCATTCTTGTTTCCAGCGGTTTCTTTGTGATACTCTTTTGCGGGAAGACGCGGATCCACATTTTGCCACGTCGTTTCATATGGCGGTTGATGGCGACGCGCGCTGCTTCAATTTGTTTTGTATCAAGCCAGCATCGCTCAAGCGCCTGCAAACCAAATTCGCCAAAGGCAAGCGTGGAACCGCGGTAGGCAATTCCGGCGCGGCTGCCGCGCTGCATTTTGCGATACTTAACTCTTTGTGGCATCAACATATTATCAATCCTCCATCATTGGTTATTTGCCGGAAGTTTGAAATGCCACAGGCGCCTGCGTTTTGACCTGCGGTTTTTCCGGCTTTGTTGTTTCGCCTTTGCAAATCCAAACTTTAATTCCGATCTTGCCGTAAACGGTGAGCGCCTCTGCGAACCCGTAATCAATGTTGGCGCGCAGTGTGTGCAGGGGGACGCGTCCTTTGAGATATTGTTCGGAGCGAGCCAGTTCTGCGCCGCCAAGACGGCCGGAGAGTTTAACCCTGATGCCGTCGGCTCCGAGGTCCATAGCGGTCTGGACTGCTCGTTTCATAGCGCGTCTGAACGAGACGCGTCTTTCTAATTGTATTGCTATGCTCTCGGCGACCAGCTGGGCGTCAAGCTCAGGCTGCGCGACTTCCACTACATCTACATACACCTCTTTATTGGTAAGTTTAATCAACTCTTCGCGGAGTTTATCAAGTTCGCTGCCTTTTCTGCCGACAACAATTGCCGGACGCGCCGTGTGTATGGTCACTCTGCATCGGTTGGCAGCGCGTTCAATTAGTATTTTTGAGACCGATGCCGGTTCAAATTTGCTCTTTATCAGGCGGCGGATTTTAACATCCTCCACTAACAGGTCCCCAAATGTTTTCTTTGGGGCATACCATTTTGACCGCCAGTCTTTGTTAACGGCGAGTCGCAGTCCGATTGGATTTGTTTTTTGACCCATATAGTATAATAAGATTCTTTATTTTTGGTCTGATAAAATTATCCGTATATGACAACTTCGCTTTAAAATTGGTCCGGCACTTCCGCGGGCTTTTGGAATCCAACGTTTTAACGATGGTCCGGTAAGCGCTACGGCTTCTTTGACAATCAAAGTGTCGGGATTGAGTTTGTGATTGTTTTCCGCATTGGCGATTGCCGAATTCAACGTTTTCAAAACAAGCCTTGCGGATTTCCTTGGCACATACTGGAGCACGGCTACGGCCTGCCGGGCGGGTAGTCCCTGAATTTGACGGGTGACTTCCCGCACTTTCTGCGCCGACATTCGGTTTCGTTTTGTAATGGCTTTGACTTCCATAGTTATCACTTTGCCTCCGCTTTTGCTGTGTGCGCGCCGTGTTTCTTGAATATGCGCGTCATTGAAAATTCGCCCAGTCTGTGTCCAACCATATTTTCGGTCACATAAACCGCGTTAAATACTTTGCCGTTGTGGACGTTGAAGGTAAGCCCTACAAAGTCCGGCGTTATTATCGAGCGCCGCGACCAGGTTTTTATTGGCGCCCGCGAACCGGTCTCTTTTGCCTTTTTGATTTTTTCCAACAGATGTAAGTCAACAAATGGACCTTTTTTAATTGATCTTCCCATAAGCCTGATTCAGTTATTTGCGTTTCATTGGACGTCCATCGCGTCTTACGACGATGAAACGGTTTGAGTATTTTCTGCGGTTGCGTGTTTTGTAGCCTTTAGCGAGCAACCCCCACGGCGAAGTTAGTTGTTGCCAACCACCGCCGCTCTTGCTCTTGCCGGCGCCACCGCCGTTCGGATGGTCAACCGGGTTCATTGAAACGCCACGGTTGACCGGGCGAATTCCGAGATGGCGGGATCTGCCGGCTTTGCCTAAAATCACATTTTCGTGTTCAAGGTTGCCAACCTGCCCGATAGTCGCATAGCAATTTTCATTAATCTTGCGGATTTCTCCGCTTGGCAATTTTACCTGGGCATACCCGCCGTCGCGCGACATTAATGTGGCAACCGCGCCAGCCGAACGCACTATCTGCCCACCTCTGCCCGGTTTGAGTTCAATGTTATGTATCTGCAACCCGATAGGTATATTTTTTAGCGGCAGCGCGTTGCCGATTTCTGGCGGCGCCTCTGGTCCGCTCATTACTTTTGCGCCCACTTTAATGCCTTCCGGGGCGATTATATAACGTTTCTCGCCGTCTTTATATTTGAGCAGAGCCAGTCTGGCTGACCTGCAAGGGTCGTATTCAATGGCTTCAACGACTGCTTCAATGCCGTGTTTATTTCGCTTGAAATCTACAAGCCGAATTTTTTGTTTGTTTCCTCCGCCGATTCCGCGCGCGGTAACACGACCGTAGCAGTTGCGACCGCCGGTCTTTTTGCGCGGTTCAACAAGCTTCTTTTCCGGCTCGGTCTTGGTAATCTCCTCAAATGACGCAACCGTCATAAAGCGTCTTGAGGGCGTATATGGTTTAAAAGTTTTAACAGCCATAATAATTAAACTCCATTAAATTAGGTTAATATTATCTTATCGCCTTGCTTAAGGGTCACGATAGCCTTTTTCCAATCGGGAGATTTGCCTGCCTGTGTTGTATACTGGCGGCGGGCTTTTCCCCGAACATTCATTGTGTTTACTTTGACAACTTTGACTTTAAACAGTTCTTCAACCGCCTTTTTAATCTGATATTTATTGGCGCGCTTATCAACCATAAAGGTGTATTGATTGTATTTCTCGGTCTGACGCGTGCCTTTTTCTGTCAATCTGGCGGTTTTTATTATCTCAAAGGAGTTCATACTGTAACCTCTTTAGTTTGGTTTTCTTCTTTTGTTTCTAACAATCTGTTTTCAACCTCTTCAAACGCCTTTTTTGTAAACAGGATTTTTTCGTATCTTAAAGTTTGAT
>JBAMMJ010000108.1:0-7303 GCA_039793825.1 Verrucomicrobiota bacterium
TCACCCAACAGTGCCTTTTTTCCTGGAATCCTAATGATTCAGGTCCCAGCCTGAATCGTTGGGGGGTCGCGGAAATTATTTTTTGACAAACATTTTTAAAATGTAAAATTGGCAAACGCCCTGTGCGGCGCTTGTCTTAAAAAAAACCAAATTGGCGGCAAAACAGCCCCGAGCAAAAGTGGTCGGATTTTGCGTTTTGATAAAGGTTGCTATAGATTCTGCGGATGAATTAAATTAGATAAGAACGATGGAATTTGAGAAAAAAATAACCGAACCGCAGCTTAAGATAGGCTCAAGAATTGAGGTTGAGATTCAGGACATTGCCTTTGGTGGAGAAGGCGTTGGCAGATATAGTGATTTTGTTGTATTTGTTCCATTCACAATACCTGGAGAGAAGGTAGTGGCGGAGATTACCGAAATTAAAAAGAATTTTGCCCGCGCCCGCGCTGTTAAATTGCTGGAACAGTCGCCGGAACGAGTTGTTCCTGTATGCAAATATTTTGGGGAGTGCGGCGGTTGCCAATACCAGCACATTGCTTATCCATATCAATTAAAGATCAAGCAAAAGCAGATAATAGACCTATTGGAACGAATTGGCGGTTTCGTTGCGCCGGTGGTTGACGCGGTAGCGGCTTGTCCGAGAGAATATGGATACAGAAACAAGATTTTGGTCAGGAGCCAGTGGAACAAAATAGAACAGCGGTTGGTGATTGGATTTTTGAAATACGACAACAGGCTTGTCGCTGATATAGATGAGTGCAAAATTGCCGAGCCAGATATAAACGAACAGCTCAGGATTTTGAGGCAAAATCCGCCGCCTCGCGGAGGGTTAAAGGTAACTCTGCGGATTTTTCCCGAAGAATGGGAGGTGCCGCGCGATTCTTTTTTTCAAAACAATTTTTACGCTTTGCCGATACTGGTTGAAAAGGTTGCAAATTTTGTCAAACAAAGTAGGGCGCGTTATCTTATAGATGCTTATTGCGGGATTGGTTTTTTTGGGATTGAACTTTCTTCGCAGGTTGAAAAGGTTATCGGGGTTGATCTTGATGAGCTGGCTATAAAAGCGGCGAGGAAAAATGCCCAAAGACGCGGCGCTAAAAACTGTCATTTTTATGCCGGTAAATTTGAGACCTTGTTACCCGAGATATTGAAAGCGATAGACCCGAAGGAGACTGTTTTGATTATGGACCCGCCGCGGACAGGTGTGGCTTGCGACGGGCTTAAATTTTTGCGTCAAAACGCTCCGCAACAGGTTATTTATGTCTCCTGTCATCCGGCAACATTCGCGCGCGATTTAAAGATTCTTTGCGAAGGAGGGGCTTTTGAGCTGCGTCGGGTAAGTCCGGTTGATATGTTTCCGCAAACCCAGCATATTGAATGTGTTGCGAATTTACAACGGAAGTAAAGCGGCAACAGGTTCGTTGAATTGTTAAACAAAGTGGGTTATAATGGCAACCTGGCATAGTTTTGGCTATTTAATAACTTTGACGCAGATGTTATAATTCTTTAGATTAAGTAGATTATAGTCGCTTTTTGCGAATATGGAGTTTTTGTTGGGCCGCGATGAGTCGTGGCTAATCAATTAATGATTTTAAATAAGATTTAACAGTTGAACACTTAACAAACGAATGATTGGCTACATAATAAAGAAGATTTTCGGCACTAAAAATGAGCGGGAGTTAAAAAGACTCCGCCCGATAGTGGCGAAGATCAACGAAATTGAGAAGCAACTTCAATCTTTGCCTGACGAGGCGTTAAGGGAAAAGACGGCTGCGTGGAAGGAAGAATTGTCAAAGATAACCGACAACGCGCAGCTGGCGCGCCGTCTTGATGAGATTTTGCCGGAGGCGTTTGCGGTTGTTAAAAATGCGTGCCGTCGGTTGCTTGGAACTGAGATAATCGTGCGGGGACATCCCATAATCTGGGATATGGTGCCGTTTGATGTGCAGTTAATCGGCGCCATAGGGCTGCATCAGGGGATGATTGCCGAAATGGCAACCGGCGAAGGCAAAACATTGGTTGCCACGATGCCTGCTTATTTGAACGCGCTCACCGGACGTGGTGTTCATATCGTGACAGTTAACGATTATCTTGCCGCTCGTGATAGTGAATGGATGGGCGCGATTTATAAATTCCTTGGACTAACAGTTGGTTGCATTCTACACGACCAACCGCCATCTGTTCGCCGCCAGCAATACGCTTGTGATATAACCTACGGAACAAACGCGGAGTTCGGTTTTGATTATCTGCGCGACAACGGAATGGCTACAAGTCCAGAAGAACAGGTCCAGCGCGGACATTACTACGCAATAATTGACGAGGTTGACTCTATTTTAATTGATGAAGCCCGAACTCCTCTGATCATCAGCGGACCGTCGGTTGTAAATCGCGACGCCGATATGTATGTCAAATATAAACCGGCGGTTGAATCGCTTGTAGCTGCTCAAAAAAGACTATGTAACCGGTTTCTTGCCGAAGCCGAAGAACTTATCAAAAAACTTCATCCCAAAGACGGCTCTGAGGTCAAAAATGCCGAAGAACTTGAACGCCGAATCGGAATCCTGCTTTATAGGGTTAAGCTTGGAGACCCGCGTTCAGAAGGTTTGATGCGGATGCTTGAAGAGCCAGAAAACCGAAGGCTTATGGAGCAGGCTGAATTGATGCTCCACGCCGACCAGTCAAAACGGGAGTTATACGCGGAAAAAGAGGAACTTTATTTTGCGATTGACGAAAAGACTCACGACGCGGATTTGACTGAAAAAGGGAGAAACTTTCTGAGCCCCGGCGACCCGGACGCCTTCGTGTTACCCGACCTGGCGACAGTTTTCACGGAGATTGATACCGGTCCTGAACAGGACCCCCACAAACGGCTCTTGATGAAACAAAAAGTGCAGCAGGAATTTGACCAGAAAGCGCAGAGAATCCATTGCATCAGTCAATTGTTAAAGGCGTTCAGCCTGTTCCAGCTTGATGTCCATTATGTAATTGAAAACGGCAAGATTGTCATTGTTGATGAGCATACCGGGCGGCCAATGTATGGACGGCGTTGGAGCGACGGTCTTCATCAGGCGGTTGAAGCCAAAGAGGGTTTGATTGTGGAAGAAGAGACACAGACCTATGCCACAATAACTATTCAGAATTATTTCAGGCTCTATCAAAAACTCGCCGGTATGACCGGCACCGCCGCTACAGAGGCTCAGGAGTTCTGGGATATCTACAAACTTGGCGTTCTGACGGTTCCGACAAATAAACCGTGTATCCGTAAAGACTGGAACGATTCTGTCTATAAGACCAAGCGCGAAAAGTTCAACGCGGTTTTAAAAGAAATTCAGGAGATTCACGCGCAGGGACGCCCGATCCTTGTGGGAACGGTTGCCGTGGAGACCAGCGAACATCTGTCGCGGATGCTGCAAAAGGTTGGTCTGCCGCACAATGTGTTAAACGCAAAACAACACCAGCGCGAAGCTGAGATAGTGGCGCGCGCAGGCCAGCGCGGAGCGATAACAATTGCGACAAATATGGCTGGACGCGGCACCGACATCAAACTTGGTCCGGGCGTGGCTGAGCTTGGCGGATTGCACGTCATCGGCACCGAGCGCCACGAGGCGCGCCGAATTGATAATCAGCTGCGCGGACGGTGCGCGCGTCAGGGAGACCCCGGTTCATCCCATTTCTTTGTCTCTCTTGAAGACGATTTAATGCGGCTGTTCGGCTCTGAAAAAATTGTAAAGATTATGGAAAGAGTCGGGCTTGAAGAAGGGCAGGAACTTCAACATCCGTTATTAAACCGCTCCATCGCTCAGGCTCAGAAACGGGTTGAACAGCAAAACTATCAGATCAGAAAACGGGTTCTTGAGTATGACGACGTGATGAACAAGCAGCGCGAGATCATTTATGGATTCAGAAACGAGATTATTCACGGACAAAATGTGCGCACGCGGCTGCTTGAAATAATGGATGAGGTCATCGTAATGAAAGTTGAGCAATATTCAAACCCGAATACCGATCCGCAGGAATGGAACATCAGGGCGCTTGCCGATTGGGTGAATATCAACTTTCCGCTCAATGTGCCTGAAGGGGAGATACTAAAAGCCGCTTACTCTGGCTCGGAAAATCCACCTGAAAACTCCATTTTTGACGGTTTAACCCCGGCTCAATACGCGCTGGCGCGGTTCATCAGCGAAGCGGCAAGGGCTGCGTATGAACTAAAAATAAAATTTGAACCCGACCCCGAGGTGCTCGCGGCAATAGAGAGATACACTATTTTGAGCGCTGTTGATAAACTGTGGCAGGAACATCTTTACAATATGGACTCGTTGCGCAACAGCATCGGCTTGCGCGCCTATGGCCAGAGAGACCCGCTCATTGAATACAAGGTTGAGGCTCATAAAATGTTTGAGGAATTGCGTGTAAATATAAAGACCGAGATTTGCCATAATATATTCAGAAGCGCATCAAGCGTGATGGCGTTTGAAAACTTTCTCCGCAGCAGACCAAAACAGACCTTGCATCAGGAATTCAGCGCTTTCGGCGGGCAGACCACTTCCACCTCGTCAACATCTTCTGTCAAAACGGCGACTGTTAGTAGCGACATTGTGAGCGAGGCTGCAGAACTGGTCAGCCGCGCCACACAGCAACAACAACAGGAAGAACAAAAAGGCAAGACAGTTAGAGCCACCCTAAAGGTCGGAAGAAACGATCCCTGCCCGTGCGGCAGCGGAAAAAAATATAAACATTGTTGCGGAAAATAAACAAGAGGTTGATTAGAAAGTTTGACTTAATTTCGGATTAAAAGTAAATTTTTAAATAATAATGGCGGCATTTGCCACAAATCCTGAAGTAGAATCAGACCATTTTAGGCAAGCGGTTGATGGCGAACCAAAATGGAGACACCTGGTTGAACCCATTGAACCGTTTTTAGACGCCGTCAAACAACGGCTCGCCGAGCAGGTCACCGCTTTTGACGAATCAATAGCAGAATAGGTCGCCTACGCGCTTCAAAGTCAGGGCAAACAATTACGACCGATGCTGCTTGCCTTAAGCGGCAAAGCCGCCGGAGAACTCAACGACGCCCATATAACGGCGGCTGTAATAGTAGAGATTGTCCATCTGGCAACGCTCGTCCACGATGACGTTATAGACGGGGCAAAAATCCGTAGAGGCAAACCGACGGTTGCCGCAAACTGGGGAAATGACATCACCGTGTTGCTGGGGGATTGCCTATTTGCTCACGCGCTTAAACTCACAGCCGGTTTCCCAACCACAGAGGTTTGCAGGGCTGTTTCTTCCGCAACCAACACAGTGTGCGCCGGCGAAATCTTCCAGACCCAGCGGCAGTGGAAATTTGACTTCACAAAAGCCGAATATTTTAAGGCGCTTGAGATGAAAACCGGCGAGCTGTTTGCCCTGTCTTGCGAGCTGGGAGGTTATTTGAGCGGGGCGCCCGCGCAATGGAGAAAAGCGTTCAGAGAATATGGTCTGGCGCTCGGAACCGCCTACCAGATATATGACGATTGTCTTGATTTGTTCGGCAAAGAGTCTCAGGCGGGGAAATCGCTCGGCACAGATATCGCCAAAGGCAAATTAACGCTGCCTATATTGCTTCTTTTTGACAGACTTGAGAAAGAAAAAGCCTCAGAAATTAGAAAAATGATTCAAAATTGGAAACCCGATTTCTTCAAAGAATTAAAAGAAATCCTTGCCGAATATAATATTTTTGATAGTTCTCAGGATTATATTGCCAGTTTTGTAAATAGCTCCAAAAAGGCGTTGAGTTTCATTGGCAAAACTGGCGAACCGTTAAAAGACATCCAATGCCTTGAGGCGCTGATGGGACTTGCCGATTTTTTGTTTGAACAGAGTAAAAAGCTGGCGCACCAGAACAGATAATTATGGGGCAAACGACTTCATCTTCGGATAAAAAAGAACAACAGGCGACAGAGCAAGACGCCAGAAAAAATGCCCCTGAACGCCGACCTCCTGATGACGTTACCCTGGTTAAAAGGGCGCAAAACGGCGACCTTGAAGCTTACGATGAGTTAGTCCGCCGTTATCAGGAACGAATTTACAGCGTCATCTATAATATGACCTCAAACCGCGACATAACCGATGACCTTGCCCAGGAAACCTTTATAAAAGCCTTCAGAGCGTTAAAATCATTCAAAGGCGACTCCTCCTTTTATACCTGGCTGTATCGTATCGCGGTCAATAAGACCCTCAATCATATCAAAAAGCAAAAAGAAGCCTACACGATGAGCCTGAACGACCTTGATGTGAATGTAGAACACCACCCCGATATAGTCTCTTTAATCAGCGAGAAAACCCCTCTGCGGGAAGTCAGCCTTAACGAGTTGCAAAAAAAATTGAACGCAGCGCTATTAAAATTGTCAGAAAAACATAGATTGGTAGTGGTATTGCACGATATTGAAGGCATACCACACGATGAAATCGCAAAGATTTTAGGATGTAATTCCGGAACTGTAAGGTCGCGACTATTTTACGCGCGACAACAATTACAACAGATTTTGTCGGATTTTTTAAAATGATTGCGTAGTGGCAGGAAAAGGTATGCAGAACGAGCATAATGAATTTGATAAACTGGTGAAATTGCTTTCTATCAAGCGATACGAAAGACCGGGCAGTGCCTATTTTGAAGATTTTTCTAAAAGGGTAATCAACAGAATTATTGAAGAAGATAGTCAGCCTGTTCAGGAATTCTGGCTGGTCAACCTGATAAGAACCTTGATTGCGCGTCCAGTCTACGCGGCAAGTTTCGCGGTAATGATGTTTGCCCTTGCGGTGCTTGCCGTGCGTCCGCTCAAAGAAAGCGAACTCCAGTTAAACCAGGGTATAAATAATAATCCTTTTGAAATTGTTCAGCCCTCTAAACAGGAAAGAATGGTTGGAGAAATCGGCAACTATAATCAACTCACATCCAGCGGAAACAGCGAACATTCAAGCACGAACCCGGTAGCGCCAAACTCCGGGATGCCATCGCTATTTCAGCAAATTCCCACATTGGTAAATCCGACTCCGGCAAATTATTCGCCAAGATAATAATTCTGGTAAATCATTAACATTGAACTCAACTGTTGATTCCATAATCGGTTAAAATACAACCTCATTTTTGAAAGGGTTACGATACTGTGGACTGGTTGAGTGAATACGATTCCTCTCTGTTCCTCTGTGCCCTCTGTGGTGAAAAATAAATAAACCACAGAGAACACAAAGAGACACAGAGAAGAAACAGAGTGGTTGCCAGTGTATGACACCTTCGGGGTCGGTTCAGCCAATTACTAAATAA
>JBAMMJ010000109.1:0-7178 GCA_039793825.1 Verrucomicrobiota bacterium
AGCGGTGTTGCGCCTGCTTGCGCAGGCTTAACACCGCACTCCATATTACCGAATTACAAAAAATTTCAATTATTTATTTGGACAGATATGGATTTAAATAAAAATGAATTAGCAGGATGCGGAGGGGAAAATATTTAATTGTTGTGAACTATTTATTGAGTTGAACCAACAGGAGGCACGCTTGTTTGAAGTCTTCTCAAATCCTTTTTATCATCTGCGCTTGATGGCGGTTGTCCATAGGTATAAAACTTCTTTGGCGCTTTCCACCTCCAGTGTTCAACGTGCCCATCAACAAAAGAGATATTTGCGCCTTTGTTATGTCTGTCAGCCGGAAGGTCAATCCAATATTCGCCGCGTGGGTCTCCTGTCGGGTAAATACCGAATGTCGGGTCCCCAATAGCATCTTCATGCGTATCTATAAACACGAAGAAGTGACTTGGTCTTGGCGATGTTATGTTGCCAATGTTATAAATTGACAGTTTCTTCCTGGTGGTCGTTTCAATGTTTGCGTCGCAGGCAAGCCACATATTCATATTAACGCTTCTTACGCGTTGTTTACCAATTTTTTCGCCTGAGGTCGTTTCAGCACTTGCAAAATCAGATGGACATTTAAACACAGAAGCACTTTTCAGATAAGGAAATAACAGACCGCGCTCAAGATTTTCAGTCGTTGTATCGTAACGGGCATCTCCCGGAGCCCAGGACTGACCAGAAATAAGTTCGCCGCTTCCGTCAGAACCTGTTCCTTGCAGTTTTATAACATAATTATTCAGAGGCAATTGGCCATTGTTATCATCAGTATATAATTGCCACGCAAGCTGGAGAGATTTTAAATTATGAAGACAAGCCATCGTTCTGCCCTGTTCAATGGACTTGTTTAAAGAAGGCAATAGTAATGCAGCGAGTATCCCTATGATGGCTATGACAACGAGAAGTTCAATCAGCGTAAAGGCGCGCCATTTGACATTCCCAACCGTAGCCACTTTCTTTGTCTGTCTGAAACTCTTTAAATATGTTGACTGCACTTGCATGTCGGTCTTGGGCGTTTTCTACTATTACATTATACTAATCGGCACATTTTGACAATACTTTTTTTATTTTTTTTTTGATATTTTTAACTTGTTAAAAATCAGGGAACTGTGAATACAAACTATAAGTTGACTAAATTTTTGTGGTTAAAAGGCATATCAATATATGAAAATATGAATAAAAGTGAGACATTTTTTCAAAACCGATGATAGTTAAGCTGTTGTCATAATCTACAGATAACTAATCTTTCTAATTTGTTCTCGTCCTGATTTTTAGTGTAAAATATTGTTGTATTAGATTATTTTTCAATTAGATGGAAAAACGAATTTCAGGCAATCGCGCAGAGATATTGGGGTTAATTAATCCCCTTATTCTGGCAATTCTTTTGGGTCTTTTTATTTTGCGCGGCAATTCTAATGGAGGCGAAGGGGATAATAGGTCTGTTTTTATGAAATTGCCAGAAATTGGTTCAATTGCGCCACAAATTGAGGCGAGGGAGATTAATGAAGTTGAATCAAAAGAATTTACGTTAAATAGGGGCAGATACTACATTCTGGTTTTTATTCCAGCAAACGACCCCCGATTAAGTGATTTGTGTAATGAGATATTGAAAGTATCAAAAAAGTATGAAGGGAGTGCACTTGATGTAATCATATTGTTTGAGCGAGAGCTTTTGCAAATAAAAGAGGTTGCGGAGAAACTGGCAAAGATTGGACGGATAAAAGTGCTGATTGATGAAAGTAGCGGCAAAACATTCAAACGTTATGGAATGTCCAGGTTAAATCGGGATTTTTCGGTGTTAATTGACACTGCAAGACGGGTGGTCTGGTATGGGGACCCATTCAGCGGTATGTCGGACGCCATAGAAAATCTGTTATCTGGAAAAATTGAGATTGATAGATTAAGGAAATCATTTTTACTTAAGAAAACCGCAGATGAATATTTTCTGCTTGCTAAAGAGCGTGGCACAATCAAGACCAACCGAATTGTTGAACTCGGCGAACAAATACTCAAAGAAGGCGCAGACGACCCGCTTTTGTTGAACGAATTTGCCTGGAATATAATGACTGAAGAAAATCTACGTTATCGTGACCTTATGCTTGCCTTACGCGCGGCGAGAAAAGCCTGCGACGCAGTTAAAGGGACTCAACCTGCGATGCTGGACACTTACGCGCGGGCATTGTTTTTGAATGGACAGATTAAAGACGCAATCCAGATACAGCGACTTGCGATTGAACTTACAACCGACACAACGTTGCGCAAAAAACTGCAGGAGACATTAAAAATTTACCAGTCTTCGGTCCCAAAGCAATAGTCAGACGGATTAAACTCTGGACTAAAACAACCTATAATATAAGAAAAGGCATAAAAGGATTTTCAGGGTAAGTTGCGTTAAAATTGGCTTAGCCTTTTATGCGCTGGAATATCTGTAATAAATATAGGTCTGGTATAAAAACTTTTGGATTTGGTTGGTTTATTATTTAATGGATTATTGAATGGTTATATTTTACAAATTTTAAGATTTGGTTTGTTACTTATTGATGAGAGTTAAGAAGTAGAAATATAGGTTTAGCTATATATTATTTAGATATGCCCCAATTTTCCTATAAAGCGAGAAAACGTAGCGGCGAGATTGTGCAGGGTGTGCTTGATGTGAGCGATCGTTCTGCTGCGATAGCGCAGCTTCAGAAGATGGGTTTGTTGCCGGTGGCGATTGATGCGCCAAAGGGTTATGTGTCAACCGCTCAAAAGCCTTCGGATAAAAAACGGTCGTTTGCCATTGTTCTTCCGCCGGCGCTTCGCGAATTCTTTACCAAACAACGCAAACCGAAGTTGCAGGACCTTGCAACTTTTACGCAGCAGCTTGCAAATCTTTTGCAGTCCGGGATGCCGCTGACGGTCGCGTTGAACAGTATGACTCACCTTGAAACTCGCGGGATTAGCTCCGATATAAGTAAGCAATTGAAGCAGGATGTGATGGAGGGTAAAAGTCTTTCCGACGCTATGGCGAAGCACCCGATTATTTTCTCTGATATGTATGTTAATATGGTTAGAGCAGGGGAGCAGAGCGGCGCGTTGATAGATGTTTTAAGGCGATTGGCGGAGCATTATTCCCGATTTGCTGAGGTGCAGTCAAAATTTGTCTCGGCTCTGATTTACCCGGCAGTCGTCGCGGCAGTTGGATTCGGCATAATTATCTTTTTTATGACCTATATGCTCCCTAAATTTAAGGAGATATTCACAGGTTTGAAGATTGAATTGCCGTTTGCAACAAGAACGTTGATTGCGATTGGAGATTTGTTTTTAAGCCCTTCTTTCTGGATTCTAATTGGGCTTGTGGTGTCGGCGATCGCAGTTTTATTTTTGCGGTTTAAGTCATCCCCTACGGGTAGAAAGATGATGGACAATTGGAAGTTGCGAATGCCTGTTTTCGGAAATGTAATACGGCTTAATTTGTTTTGCCAATTTTCACGGACGCTTGCAACGTTGTTACAGAATGGTGTACCTGTGTTAACCGCCTTAAAGATAACCGAACAGGTTATTCCGAACGAGGTTATAAAAGAGGCAATCGCAAAAACGCGCGAGGCTGTAACTGATGGCAAAACAATTGCGCAGCCGATGGCTAAAAGCAGAGTGTTTCCGCAATTGATGATTGACCTGATAAAGATTGGCGAAGACACCGGCGATGTTCCCGGCGCCTTGAAAAACATTGCTGATACCTATGAAAACGAACTGATTCTTGCTTTACGGGTTATGACCAATTTGATTGAGCCGGTAATGATTATCATAATGGCGGTAGGTGTTGGTTTGTTGCTGTTTAGCATTCTATCGGCAATGTTCACGATAACAAGCAATATCGGGCGTTAGATGAGCAATACTAAAAATGTCCCGACTATAATGAACCTATTTAAACAAAGATCAACCGCATACGCTGGATTCACATTGATAGAAATAATGATTGTGATTGCCATTATGGCGCTGGTGCTTGCGGTTGGCATTCCATCAATTTTCAGAGCTGCTGAACGCGACTCCTTCCGCGCAACGGTAAATGGAATAATTGAGGCTTGCAGTATGACGCGGGCTCAAGCGATTTTAACAGGTAAAACTCAAGAACTTATTATACGCCCGCTGGACGGCACAATAACCGCTCCGGGTATGAACGAGCCTGTTCTGATAGCGAGGAATGTCCAGATTGAGTTGTTGGGTGTTAATTTTGTTGAATTGCAAACCGCCGAAGAGGCGCGGGTAAAATTTTATCCCAATGGCACGAGCGATGAATTCACTATAGTCCTGAGGTCCGATAAAAATGAATGGCGAAAGATTTCATTGGAACCGGTTACAGCCCTTGCGGATGTGGAGTCGGACCCGACAAAGTTTATGAGGTAAGTTGAATCGTTATGAATAAATTTAAAATAGGTCTGTCAGAAAATCGGAGATATTACCCGGAATTATTTTTGGGATTCACTTTGATTGAGGTGATGATTGCGCTTGCGATATTTTTTATGGCGACTTTTGCCATACTTGGCGTTGTGTCAAGGGGACTTTCTGCTGCCAGACACTTGATGGTTGTTGGTCCAGACCCTTCGCTGATCGCCGCAGAACTTACAGTAACAAACAAACTTGAAGACGGTATGGTTGAAAGCGGCGATTTTGGCGATATGTATCCAGATTACTCCTGGTCTTACGAGGTCTATGAAGTTGCAACAAACGGCTTGTTCAAAGTTGATATAAAAATTTTGAGAAAGTCAGGCTATACAAAACAGGAAGATTCAAAAATGTCAATTTTGATTTATAAACCCGACGCGCAGGGGGCGCGGTTGTCTTCGCCGGGTTTATCGTCGCCTACTTTAGGACCGAGAAGATGAAGAGATATTGCCGAAGAGAATCAGGATAAAAATATGCACCAGTGGCGACAGGGGTTTTACGCTGGTTGAAATCTTGCTGGCTATGACCATTTTTGCAATGGTTCTTACCTCAATATATTCCTGTTGGTCGGCGATTTTGCGAGGTTCAAAAGCCGCTCAGGAGACTGCGGCGGCAGTACAGCGCTCCCGTATTGCCATAAAAGCGATTGAAGATGCGTTGACAACAGTTCAGATTTTTGCGGCTAATCCGCAGCATTATTATTTTGTGGCTGATACATCGGGGGAGTTTGCCACATTGAGCTGCGTCTCGCGTCTTCCGGATTCTTTCCCAGGAAGTATGTTGTATGGAGAAGAGAAATTACGACACGTCTGGTTTTCTGTTGAGCCGGGCGAGTATTCCAAAAACCAGCTTGTGTTGCGGCAGTGGCCATTATTGATGCCTACCAATTCTACAAGCCCTCCCTATACAATCGTGCTTGGGCGAGATGTTTACAAGTTTAAGCTGGAATTTTACGACCCATTAAAGAAGGAGTGGATAGACGAGTGGAAATACACAAATCAGGTGCCGCCGCTGGTGAAGGTAAGTATCGGGATGGGGACGGCAAAAAATAACAACAATTATTCAACCCGCGACGAAGAAGTGGTAACACGGGTTGTTTCTATTCCGTCTGTGGTTGTGCCCAGGGACTGGCAACAGCCAATTGGTATGCCAGTGCCGGGAATGCCCGGTTCACCGGGTTCAATTAACCCGCCGCCGATACCGGGCAGACCGGGATTTCCGGGACAGCCCGGAGGTGTTCCCCCAACAATGAACGACCCAAGATTTCGTGGCGGCGCGATACAGCAGTTTCCCGGACAGCCCGGCTCGTTTGGAGCCCCGGGCTATATAACACCAACACCTCAACCGCCAACGTTGAGGCGCTAAAAAGATATTGAAAATGGCATTGTAAAAAGAATAACCAGAACTTGAGAAGTTTCAGGTATGCGGTTGAAATTAAAAAAATTGAATAGTGGAATTGCGCTGATAATTGTGATGATTGTCATCACTGTATTAAGCATTATGGCAGGGGGGTTTGCCTATTCAATGAAGGTAGAAACGCGATTGGCAAGGAACGCCTTTTTTGACAATGAAATGGAATGGCTCGGACGCTCTGGAATTGAACTTGCAAGGTATGTTCTCGGTCAGCAAAAAAATATTCCAAACGAACCGTATGATGCATTGAATCAGAAATGGGCTGGCGGGATTGGACCCACCAACGGTTTATTGTCTGACATCACGCTTGAAAATGTGCCGATCGGCAACGGTGTGATAACAGTAAAAATAACTGATATGGAGAGAAAATTTAATATTAATATTGCCGATGAGGCTATATTGAATCAGGCATTAACGTTAATCGGGGTGGATGCGTCTGAATCAGGACCGATAGTGAGTTCTATCCTTGATTGGCTTGACCCGGATGATGAAACCCGAATAAACGGCACTGAAAGCGATTATTATCAAAATCTTGACCCCCCCTATGTTGCAAAAAACGGACCGATGGACGATATCAAAGAACTCTTGTTGATAAGAAATGTTACGCCAGAAATTTTTTATGGACCTCATTATACCGGCTCGCACTCTCCGTCTCCAATGCAACAGAAACGATTTGGCGTGACATTCACGAAAAAAGAGGAACAAAATCTTTATGCGGTAGGATTAGTAGACCTATTTTGCACATTTTCAAGCCGATTTATAAACATCAATACAGCTCCTGCTACGACGTTGCAGCTTATTCCGGGGATTGACGAAAATATTGCAAACGAGATTATAGCCCGAAGAGCTGGTCCAGACGGACAGGATGGGACTGAAGACGATATGCCGTTTAGAACCGTTGGAGAGTTGATGACTGTGCCCGGTATGCAGCCTCAATTGATCGGGTTGCTCAGCAGAATATGTTCAACCCAGAGCACAACATTTGAGGTCAAGGTTGAAGTTCAATTAGATCAACGAAAACGCACATTTACAGCAATTTTGAGAAGATTAGACCAGAAGAACATCCCGTTGATTTGCTGGAGCTGGGATTAATAAGGAGAATGCGTATCAGGCTATCTTTAATTTAGTTCCTGAATCATTAGGATTCCAGGAAAAAAGGCACTTTTGTGTGAAATAAGATTTTTCAAAATTATTTAGTAATTGGCTGAACCGACTCCAAAGGCGTCATATACTGGCAACCACTCGCTAATAGGTTGGTAGAAAAATTGAAAAAAATCAATATAACTCTGACGGAGGTAAACAAAATGTTT
>JBAMMJ010000110.1:0-3824 GCA_039793825.1 Verrucomicrobiota bacterium
GGCTTAACACCGCACTCCATATAACCGCTTTACAAAAATTTCAATTAATTATTCTGGACAGATATGTAAATTCTTTTGTTTTTAATCACCAATTCAGCGCCATCGGCATTTTTGGATTGATTTTTTTGCAAATTTGTGCATTAATGGTGCTTGAATCCAGCAGGAAGAAGATATTTATGTGCCCGGTCGTTCAACCATTAGTTGCTCTACACAGATCGCATTTGCGACTTAAAAGATGAAGGTATATAAAATTGTTTTTATCTGTGTTCTGGCGATTGCCAATTGGTATTGTGCCGAACTGTTTTCACAAAATCCCGCTTCCAATCCGCCGACAGGCGAGGAGGCAACACTCATCGCTATTGAAGGTAAGGTAGAGGTTATGCCAACCAGTTCAAAGGCGTGGGAGCCGGCAAAATTGAATATGAAGCTCAAGCCCGGAGACCGTTTGCGCACAGGAGTGAGAAGCCGCGCTACAATCCAATTTTCCAACCAGAGCACATTGCGAGTAAACGAATTAACAACAATAACAATTCGTCCGCCTCAGCCGCCGTCAACAGCGCCCGGGCTTGGAATGCAATCCGGTTCAACCTATTTCTACAGTCGTGAACGTCCCGGCGACATTCAATTTCAAACCCCGTTGGCTTCTGGCGCAATAAGGGGAACGGAATTTCATATTGCGGTTGCCGAAGATGGCAAGACTGAGCTGGCAATGTTTGATGGGGCGGTTGAAATGTCAAATCAGCTCGGACAGGTTGAACTTAAAACTGGCGAGCTCGGAATTGTTGAGCCCGGTCAGCCTCCGCGCAAGACTGCAGTAATTGAGGCTATAAACATAATTCAGTGGGCGCTTTATTATCCAGCAATCATTGACATAAATGAACTCCAGATACCGCAAGCCGATGTAGTTGCAATTTCCCGCTCTATTGAGCTGTATAGAAGCGGCGATTTATTGGGCGCCCTGGGCGCGTATCCCGAAAACCGCAAACCTTTAACAGATGCAGAAAAAATATTTCACGCCGCGATATTGCTCTCCGTTGGCAGAGTGGACCAGGCGGAAGTTGACCTAAATTCTCTGTCGGCACCTTCGCCGTTAGCAAACGCATTAAGACAGATGATTGCGGCTGTAAAATTCCAGAAATGGGTTTCTCCGACTCAACCTATACTTGCAAGCGAATGGATGTCTGAATCTTACTATATGCAGTCTCAGGCAAAATTAAGAGAAGCCCTTGAGGCTGCCAAAAAGGCTGTTGCAAAAGACCCGCAGTTTGGTTTTGCGCGTTCACGAGTTGCAGAACTTGAATTTAGTTTTGGAAGAACCGCGCGCGCGGTAGAGTCGCTTGATTATGCATTGAAATTGACTCCCCGAAATGCCTATGCCGTTGCCCTAAAAGGCTTTTTACTTGCCGCTAAAAACAGGATAAAAGAAGCCCAATCTCAGTTTGAAGAGGCATTATCAATTGATAGCGCGCTTGGCTATGCCTGGTTTGGGCGGGGACTTTGCAGGATACGGCTTGGCGACGCTGAAAGCGGTAGACGCGACCTTCAGGTGGCAGCCACTGTTGAACCGCAAAGAGCAATTTATAGAAGTTATCTTGGAAAGGCGTGGAGCAATGCAGGGAAAAACGACCTTGCTGAAAAGGAACTTTCTCTGGCAATGCGGCTTGATCCGCAAGACCCGACGGCCTGGCTTTATGCGGCGTTGTTAGACCAGCAAAGAAATATGATAAATCGCGGCGTCAGAGACCTTGAAAAGTCCGCCGAACTTAATGAAAACCGAAAGTTATTCCGCTCAAAAATGTTGCTTGATCAGGATAAAGCGGTGCGCAGCGCAAATCTTGCGGCAATCTATCAGGACGCTGGAATGACAGAAGTAAGCATACGCGAGGCAACGCGCGCAGTGGACAGCGATTATGCCAATTACTCCGCCCACCTGTTTCTTGCAAATAGCTACGAAGCAATGATAGACAGAAGAACCATCAACCTGCGATTTGAAACACCGTGGTTAAGCGAGCTTTTGCTTGCAAATCTGCTTGCGCCTCCAGGTGCCGGTTCGCTCTCTCAATACGTCTCACAACAAGAATATTCGCGGATGTTTGATAAATCGCGGAGGTTGGGTTTGAGCTCAAGCACAGAATATTACAGCGGCGGCGACTGGTTTGAACGCGCTTCACAATTTGGAACAATTGATAACACCTCTTACGCGATTGATTACTCCTATAGATACATCAATGGACAATTCCAAAACAACAAACTGGATGAACATTTCTATTCAGCAAAGGTTAAACAGCAACTCACCGATGCGGATAGCGTTTATTTTCAGGCTTACGGACTTGAGCGAAAGAGCGGAGACCTTTCCCAATATTACGACCCGTCAACTCCGCAAATTTCCCGCAACCAAAAGGAACGTCAACAGCCCGGATTGTTTCTCGGTTATAACCACCAGTGGTCGCCGGGCATTAATACCTTAATTCTGGCAAGCAGGATTGAAGACGAATTCATTTTCCACGATCCTTCGGTAGGAATTTTGAGTCCCCAAAAGGACGCTGCAGATTCATTCCTGGCGGTAAACCCATTAAGGATCTTTCCGTTTGATGTCAGTTTTAATAACAAGATTGAGGCTTATTCTCTGGAGTTGCAGCAAATCTTTCAAACCCCGAAACACACAACGATTGTTGGCGGCCGTTACCAATATGCCGATGCATTTACATTAACTACATACAGACCCGGCGCAGCGCAACCACCGTTTGGAGCCTTTCCGCCGTTTCTCGCGCCGCGTTATCCTGCGCGCACTGAGACCCTTGATTACGATGTGCGCAGGGCAAGCGCCTACGCCTATCATACTTATAGGATTTTTGAACCTCTGCAACTACACATCGGGGTGGTTTATGATTGGGTAAGTTTTCCGATTAATAGCGAAGTGCCACCGCTTGGGCGTGGAGAAATCCATAAAGATCAGGTCTCGCCAAAAGTCGGTTTAACTTACACCCCATTTAAAAACACGACCTTGCGGGCTGTTTATACGCGCTCACTTGGAGGGATGTATTTTGACGACAGCGTGCGGCTTGAACCAGTTCAGATGGCGGGATTTAATCAAGCCTTTCGCGGCTTGATTCCGGATTCTGTCGCGGGGCTTGTTCCCGGGACGGAATTTGATACTTACGGTATTGCAATTGACCAGCGGTTCAACACCGGCACCTATATTACATTCATAGCGGAGTTATTGCAATCGGATGGAACCCGCGGGTTTGGCGTCTATGAATTGACAAACACAATCCCGCTTGCCGGTCCTGACCTCTTTCACGAAAACTTGAAATACGAGGAAAAAGCGCTGACAGTTGCGATAAACCAGCTGGTTGGCGAATATTTTTCACTCGGCGGTGTTTACAGGTTGAGTGACGCCCGGCTTCATCGCAGTATCAATGAGGTGCCAATAACTGTCCAACCTCCCATATTTAATGAAGCCACATTACATAACCTCCGGTTATATACTATGTTCAATCACCCCTGCGGATTTTTTAGTATGTTTGAATCCTCTATGTATAGTCAGTCAAACCGCGGTTATTCGCCTGACCTACAAGGCGACGCCTTCTGGCACTTCAATCTACATCTCGGATACCGCTTCGCACGACGCCACGCCGAAGCCCGTTTAAGCCTCCTTAACCTCACAGATAGGGATTACAGGCTAAATCCGTTAAATCTTTACACCGAGTTGTTGCGCGACCGCACTATCGCTCTGAGTTTTAGATTCTATTTCTGAACTTATCTGGAAATCTCAACAATCCAACGTTTGTCATCCCAGGGTTCAACCTTGATTTTTACCGGCA
>JBAMMJ010000110.1:3834-7096 GCA_039793825.1 Verrucomicrobiota bacterium
TGAATAACCCAGATGTTTGTCTTTGAATGCAAAGATAAAGGCGCGGTAACAAAACGTCCACCTTTGCCAAGCGCCATTGGAAGCAGAAGCTGGTCTGCAAGGTATTCTCCAACAGGCGCGCCGAGCTCAAGATAATGATTAACCTGTTTTGCAAGGTCTCCGGCAACAATTTCAGCGCGCAAGCCCAATCTTCCAAAACCGGTAAAGACCTCTGTTATATTTGAAAATTCAGCGAACACAAAGACAACATTCGCGGGCGAAATTGATTTTGCCTTAATGATTTCAAGATTGTCTGAATCCAGAACGAGTTGTCGCTTTAATACTTTAAGTTCCCTTTCCGCGATGTGCTCGGGCAAAGCGGAGAGCAGTGAAACGGCGCGAATCCGTACAAGATGACCGCGCTCGGTTAGTTCATACTCTTTTTCTAATTTGCCGGGATTTACAACCACGCGAAGCTTTCCTCCGCCAGCAGGATAAAATCCGTATCTATCAAGTTTGATTTTAACATTAGCCCCCATTTTTGCCAGTTGCGGCAAATACGTATTTGCAATAAACTCATACGGCGGCGCCATAGGATTATGCGTGCCGCCTTCAATTATTATATTTGACGCGGCGCCAGCAACAACCAGTGGAAGGAGAACGGTTTGCAAAACAAGCGTCGCCGAACCGGCTGTCCCAATTACAAAATGATAATCTCCGGCAAAAAGCCCTTTTGGAAAAAATTCCAGCTCGGTTGATCCTTTTTGAGCCCCGCTAATTTCTGCCAGCGAAATCTTTGCTGCGGCATTTACAGCGGCAAGATGTTGCGGCTGCAAACCCGGATTTTCCCTTTTTGTCCTGATATTAAAAATCCTGAATGGCTTTCCCGAAACAACAGCGAGGCTGAGCGCAGTTCTCAATAATTGTCCGCCACCCTCACCGTATGAACCATCAATTTCAATCATTTTTAACCAGACTGTGAAAAAATTCTGTTAATGACATCCTGCAATTCGTCAATAGCATTAGAAAGTTGATTCCACTTTATTATAAGAGGCGGAGTAAAACTAATAACATTTCCGCAATCGCCTTCAGGAAGGATTATATAGCCGCGTTTTAACATTTCTTTAACGATTTTGAAAACAACATCGGCGGGTGGCGAGTTGTCTTTTTTTCTGCAAAACTCAACACCAGCCATTAATCCGATGCCGCGCGCCTTGAGTATAAACCTGCCTGTTGGTTCAGCAAGGGTCTGCAGTTTCTGCAGCAGTTTTTTCCCAAGCAATCCGCTATTCTCTACAAGCCCTTTGTTCTCTATCTCTCCAATATTTGCAAGCGCCATAGCGCATCCGACGGGATTTCCAAGAAATGTGCTTGTGTGCATTGCCTCCCCTCGGCTTTCTTCCCACGCCGCGTCCATTAACTCGCTTTTTCCAATACATACCGAAAGCGGAAAACCTCCGGTAAGAGCCTTGCCTAAACAGATTATATCGGGAATAACATTGAAATGTTCGCAGGCAAACCATCGCCCTGTCCTGCCAAATCCAGTATAAATCTCATCAAGTATGAGCAACGCGCTATATTCATCGCATATCTTCCTCAAAAAAGGAAGAAACTCTGGATGAGGCAAACGGATACCGCCGCGTCCCTGAACAGGTTCAATCAAAACAGCTCCAGGCTTGTATTTTCTGAATAAGGCGCCTATCTGTTTTTTTGCGATTTCAAATTCTGTTTCTGTTGTGGCAAATGGCGCAAAGCGCGCAAACAGCCCGAGTTGTGGCAGAAACGGTTTTTTGAAATAATCTCTGAAAGTGGCGTTCAACGCGCCATATCCAAGCCCGTGGTAAGCCCCTTCAAAAGCGATTATATTGCGTCTGCCGGTGGCAAGAATAGCTGTCTTTAAAGCGGCTTCAACCGATTCAAAACCTGAGTTGCAAAAAATCGTCTTGCCATATTCAGAGCCATTCGTCCAACGTTCAAAAGTTAATTTGCTCAACCGTTCGCACAAAATCGCCTTTAAGCGGTGTGGATGAACATCGCCCATTGCATGAGGCAGCTTTTGCAACTGTTTTTTTGCAGCCGCGATGACACTTTTATTGGAATGCCCTGCCGCAGCAACGCCAAAGGCGGCGGTCAGGTCAACATATTTTTTCCCCTCCACATCAGTAACATAAATCCCACGCGCCTTTTCCCAGATAATCGGAAACGAACCATCTCTGGCAATATAAGTTATGTTGCGAGACTCGTATTTCCGCAACAGTG
Organism: Verrucomicrobiota bacterium; assembly: GCA_039793825.1. Taxonomy (GTDB): domain Bacteria; phylum Verrucomicrobiota; class Verrucomicrobiia; order Limisphaerales; family JAKPVM01; genus JAKPVM01. Next base: position 6,073 of record JBAMMJ010000110.1, read on the forward strand.
TCAATATCTCTTTTGTCTTTTCATTCACTGTCATTTTAAAAGATTAAACCCCTCTTAATACATCGCTCCAGATTATTTTATGAAGTTGAATCTGGAACCGAACTGGCAAGCCATCTTTTATAATCAATTCAGCAAGTTCACGACGGCTAATGCGTTTCTGTTCGGTCGGAAATGGTTTTAACGACCGGTGTAACTGTTCAGCCGATAGCGGTTCGCACCAGGAAAAAAGTATTGGGCAAATATCAGCCAGATTCTTTTCTAATATAACCGATTTTGACCATTCATAATCCTCCTGAGTACCAATCACAAATTTAATCTCATCTTCAGGTGTGAGATGATTGATATTGTCCCATCTGTTTTTTTCAGATTCCCCGCTTGACGGACACTTTAAATCCATAATACGTTTTACGCCGCGCGGCGTCACGGAGATATCGTGAGCGCCGCTTGTTTCAAGTAAAACTTTGAAGCCTTGCTTACAAAACCTATCAAGCAGCGCCGGGGTTGCGCGTTGTAGGAGCGGTTCTCCCCCGGTAACTTCCACTATCGGAAGTCGCAATAGAGACTTTACGCCTCTGAAATGCCCGGCTAACCTTTTGACGCGTCCAACGATTTCATCAATGGATAATTGTTCACCTTCGCTAAACGCATAGGCGGTATCGCAATAAGAACATCTCAAATCGCAACCTGTTAATCGCACAAACACGCACGGCAGCCCGGCATAGGTGCTCTCGCCTTGAAGGCTTAAAAATATTTCGTTAACAACTAAAAAATCGTCTGCCATATTATTTTCATTTAAAATTAAAACGGAGTTCAAGATTTTGCGAAATATTTTTGAACGATATTGCGCCCGATCTGTAAGTAAATACCTAAATCATTAACATTGAACTCAACGGTTGATTCCATAATCGGTCAAAATACAACCTCATTTTTGAAAGGGGTACGATACTGTGGACTGGTTGACTGAATACAATTCCTCTCCGTTCCTCTGTGCCCTCTGTGGTAAAAAATAAATAAACCACAGAGA